>NZ_CBFHAZ010000070.1:0-33715 GCF_965653655.1 Pseudomonas onubensis
GGCAACAATGGCTGCGCCTTGCGCATGAAAGCGAAATACCGCCTCTGATCCTGTTTGCCAAACGACTGAAGGGTTACTGGCGAGGCATCGTCAGCCGTGTTCGCTGGCCCATGCATACGGGCCAACTAGAAGGGATAAACAATCGAATAAAGGTCATTAAGCGGATGGCGTACGGTTACCGGGATAGCGAGTTCTTTTTCATGAAGATCAAGAGCGTCTTTCCCGGTAATCCGTGAAGAACCTTTTTTCAGGAGTTTTGCATTTTATAAAAGTCGCGTAGGACTTTCTCTTGATCATCTGTCTCCGCAGTCGACACCTCAATAATCTCGTCTAATTTCGACGCAGGGCTTCCTTTAGGGAGTTTGTAGATGGCGTAAGCCGACATCATAGTGCCAGTTCTTCCCTGACCGAACCCGCAGTAAACTAAAGCATTACCTTTACTTAGGATATTATCAACCGCTTGACACGCTTGTAAAAGCTCTTTAGCTGTAGGGACGCCGAAGTCCACAACGGCGAGATGGTGGTAGGTGATGCTTTCAGCGGCCAATGCTGTCATGCTGTTATCATGTATCAAATGATGATTTAAGCTGACAATGCCTTTGATGTTGTAAGTTTTTAAAAGTTTAATTGCAGGAGTGTCAAACTTCTGAAGCGTATCATCTTCGTCGTTATAGTAGGGTTGTGAACTTCTGAATACCCTAGTGTTTCCTTTTTCGAAGGTAACCCAGTTTTGGAATACGGCAATTTTTCCTGAATACAGGGTCTTTACATAACCGGCTAAACTGTCGACTTTTTTCTTCACTTTAGTGTTCCTTTAAGTTAACTGCTGCAGCATCGCACAAATAGTTTGCGCTGGCCAAGAGAGAGTGCTAGATGATTTCGTTGAAATAAGACATGTCCTCTATATGCCCTTTGGCGAGCCCTTGACTCGGGGTGAAACGAGCGCCTTGGGCAGACTTGAAATTTGTTAATTGCCCATTTAGCCAAATTTCACGATCGTTTTTAATTTCTTGACTTTGGTTTAAGTAAGTCGTGTGTCGCATAGTGATATAGTTGTCGTATTCACTTTTTATTTTAGCGAGCACAGAGTTACCAGTCTCACTGAGATCGGGATAGCCACTAGCCGCTTTGATTGAAAGGTCTGAGTCCCAGCGGTTCAGGCACTTCATTGCCAGGTAAAAAACCAGGTCTGAAGGTTCAGAGAAGGTCCCTGGGCTACTGTCGCCGTCTGTCGCTTGATTACCTATCAAGGTGGTATGACGGCCGGCGATGGGATAGATATGAATACGTGTGTTTGGCGCCGTATCGGGAACAATGCAGGGCAGGCTGGCAGAGCGTTCATCTCTAGCATAAAATCCTACATACTCACTGACGTTGTCTGCCAAAGTTGTTTGACCAGGCTCATGAGTTAGGGGGCCGACAACTGGATCGATGGCCAGAATGTTGACCGGAATACTACATAACCGACTGTCAGTTTTCATAGCATTTGCAAACATGTGACAACTGACTCCGCCGCGACCCCAGCCTACTAAATTTATTTGTGTATACGGGGCTATGCTAATCTTTACGTATTCATTTTCCACTATTCTGAATTCTCTTAGAAGCCAGTCTTTTGGTAGATCTGTTATCGCTGGAATTGAGTCGTCGGAGATTCCTTCTGGAGGGCGTTCTTTTTTATATATCCAATTGGTGTTGTCTTTTCTAATATATTCAATTGCCCTGTAAATGTTGTTGCTCCAGCGGTTAACGAATGTCATAGGTGACCATTGAAAAAAACCAGAAGAACGGGTAAATAGGTCGTCGCTTAGAAAATGGCCGCTACCGGGGCCATTTATAATGAGATTTCCATCTACGTCAACTGTTTGTGTGGCTTTTGAGTATGCCGAGCCGTACAAGTAAAATTTAGAATTCATAAAATTGGCTGCCTGAGTTGCAAGCGCTGTCATTAGATGAAGCTTTGAGCTTGTAGCTATACCGTCCCTGCCAGAGATGGTGTTCTCGTCTGTAACGGTGATATCCCCGTCGCTATTAAAGAAAATTGTTAATGTTCCCATGGAAATAACTCCTGTTCAAAGAATGGTAGTTGAACGGCTATATTTACCCGCGACAGTAGCCAAACCCTGCTGGCGCGGGTGTACTGTAGGCGCTTCTAGCCCCGGAGCCACTTAGGTGAAAGACTATTGGCATAAGTCTTCAGGGCGGGAGCTTGGTCTACGAGGCGGTTAGCAATTTGCACTGTGTCCGATCCCGAAAAAACAACTTTGGTAAATGAATCGAATGATTCAAGGATTTTTTCGATTTCAGTGACATACTGAGCCTTCGGCTCGTGTAATTTCTCATAGAATAGTAGTTGTTTCGTCTCGTCAAAATTACCCTTGATCTGCATATCAATATCGTTTCGACGATTCTCTCGTTCATTAATTTGTTTAATAAGCTGAATGCGAGCTTTTAGCATGTCGTCATGTTTGATTGCAGCATCAGTAAGCTGTAGTATGGTTTTAACGGCCTGTACGCCTTCTTTGAGTAATTCTTTCTTGAAAGTAGCGGGCGATCCGCTCGCCTTAACTACATTGTCGACTTGGTTTAAGATTGGCAAGGCTTTATCATAAAAAGATTCTTCATCATAAGCTTCGATTGCCAAGTCGAGTGCCTGTTTTTTTTCCAGCATTACGTCATAATGATCTTCATCTTTTTCCAGCGTTGCAATGGCTTTGAGATTTGCTCTGGTGCTGCTGAGCTCTTGAAGTCTGTAGTTATTACTGGCATAACTCATTGTTTTCAAGTTGTAAGTCGATTTGAAAAGCTCGTCGCGTAGAGCGATCAGCGCATTTTTTTTGGTGTTAAGAGTCGTGTTCAGATCACGTTTGTAGTCAGCTAACACGCTACCCTCCATTTCATCTAGGTCGATCAGGGCGGCTTCGATGTCAGACGTGTTGATGACGTTGCCGACTTTTAGCAAGATGTCATTTGCATTCTGGTCAACACTGTTCACATTCGTTGCCAGTGCTAACAAATCAGTGCGTAATGCGGGGGTGGTAATAAGGCTTAGTTTGATTCTGGCATAATAGTTGATGCTATCCCGGCAGTCTTTCACGGTGATTAAATTGGGTGTGTTAAATGTCGTGACGGTGCTCATGGTCGTATACCTTTGTGAGAAGGGGGGTTATCGAATGTCTAACCTGAAAGCGTTCATCAAGGTGGTAGCGTTGTCCTCGATATTGCGCCAGTCCAGCAACAATACTTCCAGTTTTCTCACGAACAGACCGAGGTAAGCGTAATTGGCATTTGTTTTGAACTGATTTGAAGAATCATCAATAAGCAATAGAATGTTCTCCCAGTGACTGTGTAGTTGCTGGGTGGCAGTAATTGCCGGGTTAACGACGTCGTATAAAGACCCCATGCCGATATTGAGCGTTTGTAGTACGCCTTTAAGCTTGTTGTCTTTTGATAGCTTGTTTAGTGCATCATCTCGACGCTTGATAAGCTCGCCGCCAGGCTTGTCGGCGGATTTACTTTGTTCTTGGAGTGACATTATCTCCGCAACGCCTACTGCGAAGTTCATGATGTTCTGCATAAAGCTGGGCTTTGCTCGTACTTGATTAGTATTTTCTGCAAGCTTGATCAGGTCTCGTCGGATATTGGATATTTCCGTATCAAGTGCGTCAGGGTTTGAAACTTGTATCATTTTTCCAATCCACGGTGCGATGGTGTTCACGAGAGTATTTTTAAAACTATCAAGGTCCACGAGCGCTACTGAGCTTTTTCGTTTTTTTTCATGTATTGAATCTTTGATATATTTGACGGTTTGCTCCAGCGTTGAAATCTGGCATTGATCGCCACCATCAAGTGATATCTGAGGGAGTGTGTTGAGTTCACTTTCAGTCAAGTCGCCTATTTTCCGAGACTTATAGCCTTCCATATTTTTAACAGCGTTGACAGCCTCATCGCCGTACTCATGGATATCTTTGGAAAATCCCACGAGGACAGCGCTGATTGTGATCATGCTTTGTTGAGTTTTCTCCCATGACTTGGCATGAGTGTTGATAGTATTGTAATTGTCTAAAATCTCGGCAACGAGTGTGTCGGGAGCGTCATTTATTTCTTTTTTAACATCCTCAGCCGTTAAGGGAAGTAGTTTTCCTGTAGAAACATAGCGAGAGATTACCCGCACGTCATCACTGGTGATAATGGGGATTGGATAGTCCAGTCCATATTCCATGATTATTATTCCTTCTATAAGAGTAAGTTGGTTTTTCGGGTTTACTGCTGATAGACGCCTCCTCTTTTCTTTGGCGTGAATAGACAATGTCTATCAAGCTTAAATTTCAAAGTGCTCATGAAAGTCGACTGTGATTCATGGGGGCGTGGGGTAAGTAAGCATTACAAGTGTTCAGATTGAATACTGTTAGATCTGACAGGTTTCAATAATCTTTTGGAATGATTTCCCGGCAGGTAGTGGTTTTTTGTTATAAGGATATTGGTCGCGTTGAATTCACATTTTTGGAATTTTGTATACTGTCAGGCCTCACAGCTTGCAGGGGAGGGGGGGGGCAGTTATAAACCTGCTTAAGTCACTTGCTTTAAGAGGTGTGGCTGCACATAGAAAAATATCTAGTCATGAGGTAATGATCATGTCCGACCAATTGCAAGATAAATCTATTATTACCGCAAGCGAGATTGAAGTGGTCCGTGAGTATATCGGTCTTTCAACCCGGCTCAGAGCCGATTATGACAGCATGAAAAGAAGCAGTTCTTTCATCGCGCTGTCGAACAAATGCGGACTTAGTACCGCCTTGGATGAGCAAGGCGTAAATGACTTGATAGGTGCTGTTTTAAATCATGCAGGTAGGTGGGCAAAAATCGAAGTAGATATGCGGTACTTATGTAAAGAAATTTTTACAGGCTCGGAATGTTTTATGGTTGCCAGTGGTGCTGTTATTAAGAGGATAAAGTCGCTTCCTGGCTACGAAAACTCTTCAGCACAACTTAACAGGTTGCCTGAAGTGGAGTGGGAGGGGATAGCGATCCCGTTGGGCGAGGCAGATCTTACGATTGTGCCCTCTGTCAAAAAGGCCATTGCTGATATGTCTGAGGCGATGAGCAGTTTAAGCGTAGCGGGAGGTGATTTAAGAGATAATATAATGAATTTCAAAATTGAGCTTATGAACTCTATTCAGACAGCGTTGCGTAAAATTACTCAATTGGACACTGTGCAGGAGTTGGAAGAAACGCTTTCTCGTGTGGCCATGAGCGAAGATGATAGACTCATTGTACGTGGGCATATGCACAATGTAACGACTGTGTTTGCAGAGTCCGTAACGCAATCTTTTATACGGGATAATAAAGTCCCGAATATGGACTTGGTTAATTACTATAATGACGACTACGAGCGGATTCTTCAGGGGCTGCCTGTAAACAGTAAAGATATTCTGAAAGCGTTAGTTTTGAAAATGCGCAGCGGTGCTGTATTGACACAGCATTTTTCAACGTTTCATGACGCTGTTGAGCGTTTGAATGCGCCTTTGGAATTTGCTGACAAAGGGGTTGGGCAGATAAGAACATTGTGGACTGTTACCTTGGATGTCATGGAGAGCGCTCGTGACAGAATTCTTCAAGTTACGTCATTTGCGCAGATGAAGCGAATAGAAAAATCACTGACGTCTGCGGCGGCACAGTGGAAGTCCGTACGAAGTAACGCAGAAGAGCTGGATAAACTTCTCGGCTCACCTCAGGTATAAGTTTTATCTCGTATTAGTGTATAAGCGCCATGAAGTACTTTAATGATGGGCAAGCGTTAATCGATTGGGTCTTTGTAAGGATAGTTATTATGTTTCACGCCCAGGTGAGTCAGGTGTAGCGCGTGAGTATCATATAACTAATAGTTTGAACGATGTATGGAGAACGCAAAGCCCTTAGGCTTTGCATCGTTTATAACGGGTAGTGAATGTTCAAACTACAGGTTGTCTGAGTCAGTGCTCTGCGGTTTCAGCGCAAGCTCGGTGCCTGCCCGGGCGGCCTCGACTTGTGCAATAACGGCATCTTTTACTGTCGCCCTTCTAAAGCCACTGAGTGCGAGATGTTTAATGTGTTCGGTACTCAGGTATAGTAAGTGCAGCGCTATGTCCATGGCGCTCTGAAATGAAATGAGCGTGGTGCTCCATCGCGACTAGCTTCAACGCATGCGGCGGTCAATCGCTGTCGTACAGGTCTCATCTACTGACTGGACGGAATCGACCATGAGTATTGTTCAACGCGTCGTGCTGTTGATGAAGGTGCTGGTGTTGTTGTCGTTGGGGATGTCGACGGCCTGGGCGCATAACCCGGTGCATGGCTCAGCCATGGTGGCGAGTAGCCAGAGCTCGGACTTGCAGTTGGCCAAGTCCGAAGCGGAACCCGGCGATAAAGGCCAAGGTGGCAGTGAAGACAATGACGACTCGACCACCGACGAGCCTGACAGCGACGACACGGACGCAGACGAAGGCGATAGCCAGACGTAGGCTCGCCCAGCAATGTAAAGCGCTTCAAACAATGCCTTGGATGGGGTTTCCAAGGCATTGTTATTATTGGCCGCCCACTTTCCTCAGAACGAAGTGGTCACCGACGCGAAGTAAGCCCGACCCGGCTCATTGTAGGTCTGCGCCCCCGCATCGTCCGCGTTGCCTTTGCGCGACAAGCGCTTGTCTAGCAGGTTGTTGATGCCCACCCGCACGCTCAGGTTCTTGCTGAATTCGTAACCACTGCTCAGGCCCATCAACCCGTACGGATCGACATCCTGCTGGGCGCTGCGGTCATAGCTGTTGGCGCTGCGTGAGTTGAGTGTCGGCGCTTCCTGCTTGCCGTAGTAGGTGCCGCTGACCTGGAAGGACAGCTTGTCGGTGGCTTGCCAATCAAGCGTGGTGTTGACGGTGTACTTGGGGATGATGCTCAAGGGCTCGCCGGTGTCCTTGTCCTTGGAGTCGATCATGTAGGTCAGGTTGGTGTTCAAGTCCAAGTCATCGCGCAGGCTGATGAACAGGTTGCCTTCAACGCCCTGCACCAAGGCTGGGCCGCTGTTTTCCCACTCCAATACACGTCGGCCATTGCCCAGACGGAACGCCGCCTCGTTACTGGCGTTGATCTTGTTCTTGTAGTCATTACGGAAATACGTCGCACTGGTGCGCCAGGTGCCCTTGTCCAAAGCCAGGCCGATTTCCTTGTTGACGCTGATTTCCGGCTTCAGGTCGCGGTTGCCCACCAGGTAGCAGCCGCCCATGTTGGCTTCGCTGGCGTTGCAGCCATTGCCCCGGCTGTACAGCAAGTAGTTCGGGTTGGACTGGTACAGGTTGGGAGTCTTGTAGGCGCGGGCAATGCCGCCCTTGATGCTCAGTTCGTCGGTCAACTGGTGCGAGGCGTTCAAGCTGGGGCTCCAGTTGCCGCCATATTCCTCATGATCGTCGAAGCGCAAGCCAGGGGTGATGACGGTTTTGCTGCCCAACTCAATGTTGTCCTCGGCAAACAAGGCGTAGCTCGATGCGGTGGTTTTGGTGCTGTTGCGGCTGACGCCCGGGATGGCGGGGACGCCGCCGGTGCCTGGGTCGTAAGTTTGCGGGCGCAACGAGCCTGGGTCGTTCATCGACTCGTAGAGGTATTCGCTGCCCAGGGTCAGCACCTGTTCGGCACCGACGCTCAGGGGCAGGTTGACCTCGGCAGTGGCCCGGGTATTGCGCAAGCGCGACTCGAAACGGCCTGCACTGGCGGAGGGCGCGCCTTCGCCGGAACCGGCCAGGCCTTCGTTGAGGCGCTCGTTGCGGGTCAGGTCGTGGGTCAGCGTGGCCAGGGTCGAACCCCAGTCGAATTCACCGCGATGGGTGGCAGAAAAGCTGCTGCGCTGAATCACACTGGTTTCCTTGCCCACCAGGCTCTCCACGAACGCGCCACCGCCGTTGAGCATGGTGTCGCCGGCGAAAATATTGCCCTGGCGGCTGTAGCTGGCTTCCAGGTCGAGGGTTTGCTCGGGGGTGAACTGCCAGCTCAGCAAGCCATTCACGTCTTTATTGCGCACGCCTTCGCGGCCGGCTACCAACGAGTCCGGCGTCGCTTGCGCTGCGCGGTTGATGTCGGCGTCATCGGCGTCCGTCTTGTTCAGGCCGCCATAGACGCGGAACGCCAGGGTGTCGGTCAATGGGCCGCTGAGGTTGAAGTTGGTGCGCTTGCTCGCGCCTTCGGCATCGTTTTCGGGGAAGGCGGTGTAGGCGGTCAGCGAGCCGTGCAGTTGGTCGGTGGGGCGTTTGGTGATGATGTTGATGACACCGCCCATGGCACCGGAGCCATAACGGGCGGCGGCCGGGCCGCGCAGGATTTCAATACGCTCGACTTCTTCGGCCGGTACCCAGTTGGTTTCGCCACGGGTATCACGGTCGCCGCTCCAGCCGTAACGCACGGCGTTGCGCGAGGTGGACGGCTTGCCATCGATCAGGATCAGGGTGTTTTCCGGGCCCATGCCGCGCAGGTCGATCTGGCGGTTATTGCCACGACTGCCGCTGGAACTGTTGCCGGTCAGGTTCACACCCGGCTCGCGGCGGATGATTTCCGACAGGTCGTTGGTGGGCGGGCGTTTCTTGATGTCTTCGGCGGTGATGATCGACACGCCGGGCGCTTGCTTGAGTTCTTCGGCGGCGGTGCCCAGTACACGTGTCTCGCCCAGCACCAGGGCTTGGGGCGTGCCATCCACAGGCAGGTCTGTCGCTTGGATCGGCACTTTGTCGCGCTCTTTTCCACACTCTGCGCCAGTAGCGCGGGGGACGAAAGGGTAGCGATAAACGCCAGCGAGAGATGGCTGAGCCTGAATTGAGACGACATGTCCATAAAGTCCTTTAGGAGGGGCGATTGAACGAGAGACGTCTGAATTTTTTCGTGCATCCAGCGCTCTCCGTGCGCAGTAATGGTATTTATTCTCAAACAGAAGTAAATTGCATTTACAATCTATACACTTCTCAAAACAGTCTGGCTCAATGTTTTCAGGGCTTTTGGCATAGATTCAAACGGTATGTTTTTTGTTACAACCGCAAAAAAAAGCCCCTCCGGCCAGACTGATGCGCAATCTGGCGGGAAGGGCGATGGAACTCATTGAAACCACAGCCCCTTGTAGGAGCGAGCTTGCTCGCGAAGACCCATGGACACCGCGTTAAACCAGACTACCCGCGTTATCGTTGACGTTTTTCGCGAGCAAGCTCGCTCCTACAGGGGGAGGTTGGGTTGCTTCAGGCCACAAACTGCTCCGCATAGTGGCAAGCCACCTGACGGTTATCCAAAGCGCGCAACTGCGGCTCTTCAGTGCTGCAGCGCGCCGTGGCGTACGGGCAACGCTTGTGGAACGCGCAGCCAGGCGGCGGGTTCAGCGGGTTGGGCAGTTCGCCGACGATCTTGATCTTCGGCTTGTTCGGGTCCGGGTGGATGGTCGGGGTGGCCGACAGCAGCGCCTGGGTATACGGGTGCAGCGGGCGCGCGTAGATGTCTTCCTTGGGGCCGACTTCTACCGGGCGGCCGAGGTACATCACCATCACATCGTCGGCGACGTGCTGTACCACGGCCAGGTTGTGGGAGATGAACACGTAGGCGGTGTTGAACTCCTGCTGCAAATCCATGAACAGGTTGAGTACCTGGGCCTGGATCGACACGTCCAGCGCCGAGGTCGGTTCATCCGCGACCAGCACTTTAGGCTGCAACATCATGGCGCGAGCCAGGGCAATGCGCTGGCGCTGGCCGCCGGAGAACATGTGCGGGTAGCGCTGATAATGCTCAGGGCGCAGGCCCACTTGCTTCATCATCGCCTGCACTTTTTCGCGGCGTTCGGCGGCGGACAGGTTGGTGTTGATCAGCAGCGGCTCGCCGAGCTGGTCACCGACCTTCTGGCGCGGGTTCAGCGAAGCGTACGGGCTTTGGAACACCATCTGCACGTCTTTGCGCAATTGCTTGCGCTGGGCCTTGTCGGCGCCGGCAACTTCCTGGCCGGCGATTTTCAAGGAGCCGGACGACGGTTCTTCGATCAGCGTCAGCGCACGAGCCAAGGTGGACTTGCCGCAACCCGATTCGCCTACCACGGCGAGGGTCTTGCCGGCTTCCAGTTCAAACGACACACCATTAAGCGCGCGTACCAGTGCATGGCCCTTGAACAGGCCACGGGACACTTCGTAGTGGCGGGTGAGGTCGCGGGCGGTAAGAACGACGGCCATTACGCCACCTCCTGGTTCAAGGGGTAGAAGCAGCGCGCGAGGCTGTTGCTTTTCGGGTCAAGGCCGGGGCGCTGGGCACGGCAGGATTCCTGCACATACGGGCAGCGTGGCGACAGCAGGCAACCCTGCGGGCGGTCATAACGACCGGGCACGATACCCGGCAGGGTGGCCAGCCGCGTGGCGCCCAGGCTGTGCTCGGGGATCGCCTTGAGCAGTGCTTCGCTGTACGGGTGCGCCGGAATGTCGAACAGTTGCGGCACCTGGCCGACTTCCACGGCTTGGCCTGCGTACATCACGCACACGCGCTGGGCGGTTTCAGCCACGACCGCAAGGTCGTGAGTGATCAGCACCAGGCCCATGTTCTGCTCTTTTTGCAGGGCCAGCAGCAGTTCCATGATCTGCGCCTGGATGGTCACGTCCAGTGCAGTGGTCGGTTCATCGGCGATCAGCAGTTTCGGTTCGCCGGCAATTGCCATGGCGATGGCCACACGCTGGCTCATACCACCGGACAGTTGGTGCGGGTAGGCATCCATACGGCTGGCAGCGCCCGGGATTTCTACCTTTTCGAGCAGTTCGATAGCGCGCTTGCGTGCTTGCTTGCCGGACATTTTCAGGTGCAGGCGCAGCACTTCTTCGATCTGGAACCCCACGGTGTAGCTGGGGTTCAGGGCGGTCATCGGGTCCTGGAACACCATCGCCAGGTCTTTGCCGACGATTTGGCGGCGCTGACGGTTGCTCAGCTTGAGCATGTCCTTGCCGTCAAAGTTCAGGGCGTCGGCGGTGACGATGCCGGGGTGCTCGATCAGGCCCATCAGCGCCATCATGGTCACGGATTTGCCCGAGCCCGACTCGCCAACGATCGCCAGTACTTCGCCTTTGTCGACGGAAATGTCGAGGCCATCGACCACCGGCACGGCAGTCTTGTCGCCGAAGCGCACGTTGAGATTCTTGATTTCTAACAGTGACATGGGAATCTCCTCAGGCGGCGTTCTTGAGTTTCGGGTCCAGCGCATCGCGCAGGCCGTCACCCATCAAGTTGATTGCCAGCACGCTGAGCAAAATGGTCAAACCAGGCAGGCTCACTACCCACCAGGCGCGTTCGATGTAGTCACGGGCCGAAGCCAGCATGGTGCCCCACTCAGGGGTTGGCGGTTGTACGCCAAGGCCCAGGAAGCCCAGGGCTGCGGCATCGAGGATCGCCGAGGAGAAGCTCAAGGTAGCCTGTACGATCAGCGGCGCCATGCAGTTAGGCAGCACGGTGATGAACATCAGGCGGGGCAGGCCGGCGCCGGCGAGGCGGGCGGCAGTCACGTAGTCGCGGTTCAGTTCGCCCATCACCGCAGCGCGGGTCAAGCGCACATAAGACGGCAGCGACACGATAGCGATAGCAATCACGGTGTTGATCAGGCCAGGGCCGAGGATCGCGACGATGGCCACGGCCAGCAGCAGCGACGGCAGGGCCAGCATGATGTCCATCAAGCGCATGATGGTTGGGCCAAGCATGCGCGGGAAGAACCCGGCGAACAGACCCAGCAGGATGCCCGGGATCAGCGACATCACCACCGACGACAAACCGATCAGCAACGACAGGCGCGAGCCCTGGATCAGGCGCGAGAGCAGGTCACGGCCCAGTTCATCGGTGCCGAGCAGGAATTGCATCTGCCCACCTTCCAGCCAGGCTGGCGGGGTGAGCAGGAAGTCGCGGTATTGCTCGCTCGGGTTATGCGGCGCTACCCACGGGGCAAACAGCGCGCAAAACACCACCAGCAACATGAACAGCAGGCCGGCAACCGCGCCTTTGTTTTTGGAGAAGGCTTGCCAGAATTCTTTGTACGGGGACGGGTACAGCAGGCTTTGATCGACTGCTGACACTTGAGTAGGTGTGGTCATGGTCATGATCTCAGCGCTGGTGACGGATGCGTGGGTTGGCGAAGCCGTAGAGGATATCCACCACGAAGTTCACCAGGATCACCAGGCAGGCGATCAACAAAATGCCGTTTTGCACCACCGGGTAGTCCCGCGCGCCAATGGCTTCGATCAGCCATTTGCCGATGCCGGGCCACGAGAAGATGGTTTCGGTCAGGACCGCACCGGCCAGCAGGGTGCCGACTTGCAGGCCGACTACGGTAAGCACCGGGATCAGCGCGTTACGCAGGCCGTGTACGAATACCACGCGCGCCGGCGACAGGCCTTTGGCCTTGGCGGTGCGGATGTAGTCTTCGCGCAACACTTCGAGCATCGACGAACGGGTCATCCGCGCAATCACCGCCAGCGGGATGGTGCCGAGCACGATGGCCGGCAGGATCAGGTGGTGCAGGGCGTCGAAGAACGCGTCCGGCTCGTCAGCCAGCAGGGTGTCGATCAGCATGAAGCCGGTGCGCGGCTCAATGTCGTAGAGCAGGTCGATACGCCCGGAAACCGGGGTCCAGCCCAGGCTTACCGAGAAGAACATGATCAGGATCAGGCCCCACCAGAAGATCGGCATCGAATATCCCGCGAGGGAGATGCCCATCACCCCATGGTCGAACAGGGATCCTCGTTTAAGGGCCGCGATTACCCCGGCCAACAGGCCCAGGATACCGGCGAACAACAGGGCGGCCATGGACAGTTCCAGGGTCGCAGGGAAGAGGGCGGTGAATTCGGTCCACACGCTGGTGCGTGTGCGCAGCGATTCGCCGAGGTCGCCATGGGCGAGCTTGCCCACGTAATCAAAGTATTGCGCATAGAGCGGCTTGTTCAGGCCAAGGCGTTCCATTGCCTGTGCGTGCATCTCGGGGTCGACTCGTCGTTCGCCCATCATGACTTCGACGGGGTCGCCAGGGATCATGCGAATCAACGCAAACGTGAGCAACGTAATGCCGAAAAACGTGGGGATCAATAACCCCAATCGGCGGGCAATAAAACTAAACATCTTGTTGTGTACCTCAATCAGCCGGTTAGGCAGGTTCGGCACCGTCAATGTCGACGGTGCCGAGCGTCTTCTCTTATTACTTCACCTGGGTGGTGGCGAAGTTATTTGTACCCAGAGGGCTTTGGGTAAAGCCTTCTACGTTCTTGCGCATGGCGGTGAACAATTTCGGGTAAGCCATGGGAAGCCATGGTTGATCTTTTTCGAAAACGTCCTGTGCTTGTTCATAGAGCGCAGCGCGCTGGCCGGGTTCAGCGATCGCGCGCGCTTTGTCGATCAAGTCTTGAAACTCTTTGTTACACCAGCGGGCGTAGTTTTCGCCGTTTTTCGCTGCATCGCAACTCAGGTTTGGCGTGAGGAAGTTATCCGGGTCGCCGTTATCACCGACCCAGCCCGCCGAAACCATGTCGTGCTCGCCATTTTTAGCGCGTTTGAGCATCTCGCCCCATTCCATCACTTTGATATTCACCTTCAGGCCGATCTGTGCCAGATCCGCCTGCATGCGCTGGGCGCCGAGCATCGGGTTGGGGTTGGTCGGGCCGCCACCGTTACGGGTGAACAGGGTGAACTCGGTGCCTTCCGGCACGCCGGCTTCCTTGAGCAGGGCGCGGGCCTTGTCGAGGTCACGGGGCGGGTTTTTAAGCTTGTCACTGAAACCCAGCAAGGTCGGCGGATAAGGGCCGGTACCCACCACGGCATTGCCTTTGCCGAACAGGGCTTCGGTATAGCCGGCCTTGTCGAATGCGATGTTGATCGCGTGACGCACCCGTGCATCGCTCATGTACTTGTGGGTGGTGTTCAGTGCGGTGTAGCTGGTGGTCATCGCCGCCAGTTCATCGACTTTCAGGTTCGGGTCTTTCTTGATGCTTGGAATGTCATCCGGCTTGGGGAACAACGCGATCTGACATTCGTTGGCCTTGAGCTTCTGCAGGCGCACGTTGTTATCCGTGCTGATTGCCAGGATCAGCGGGTCGACTGCCGGTTTGCCGCGGAAGTAGTCGGGGTTGGCCTTGAACCGCGCCTGGGCGTCTTTCTGGTAACGGATGAAGATGAACGGGCCAGTGCCGATCGGCTTGGCGTTGAGGTCTTCGGTCTTGCCGGATTTGAGCAATTGGTCAGCGTATTCCTTCGAGTGGATTGAAGAGAACGCCATGCCCAGGTCGGCCAAAAACGGTGCTTCAGGACGGGTCAGGGTAAAGACGACGGTGTGATCGTCGGTCTTCTCTACGCTTTTGAGCAGTTCCTTGAAGCCCATGCTTTCAAAGTATGGGTAGCCCACGAGGGACTTGTTGTGCCAAGGGTGATTCGGGTCCAGCTGGCGCTGAAAGCTCCAAAGCACGTCGTCGGCATTCATGTTGCGCGTGGGTTTGAAGTAGTCGGTGGTGTGGAACTTTACATCGTCACGCAGGTGGAAGGTGTAGGTCAGACCATCGGCGCTGATTTCCGGCAGGGCCTTGGCCAGCGCCGGTACCACTTCGGTGGTGCCGGGCTTGAAGTCCACCAGGCGGTTGAACATGGTTTCCGCCGCGGCATCGGCCGTTACAGCCGTGGTGTACAGAACCGGGTCAAAACCTTCAGGGCTGGCTTCGGTGCAGACCACCAGCGGTTTGGCCGAAACGCCGATCGCAACGCTCAACAGCGCAGCGGCAATGGCAGCTTGTAGCGGGAGCATTTTCATTCAGAGCCCTCTGCAATCGATTAAACCAGACAAGCGTAGACGGCGGGCTCGTGATGAGCCCGCCGTCTACCTGGCGCTAATTAAAGAATGTTGAACGGGATGGTGGTGACCAGGCGGAACTCACGGATGTTGCCGTCAGCCTGGTTGGCGCTGGCACGGTGAGTCACGTAGGTACCACGGATGGTGGTGGCCTTGAGTGCGCCGCTCTGAATGGCGTACGAAGTGCCTACACCGTATTCCTGGTGTTTCTCGCCATCCTGGGTCTGGATGCCGTTGTAAGCGAAGCCGGCACGGCCGCCGTCGCCGGTGTAGTGAGTGCCGTCGATGCCCCAGCCGCGAGCCGAGTAGATATTGAACTTCAGGCCCGGCACGCCGTATTCGGCCATGTTGATGCCGTAAGCGATCTGGAACGATTTCTCGTTCGGACCGTTAAAGTCGGACGTCAGGGAGTTGGCCAGGTAGATGCCGTTGGTTTCGTGCAGGTAGTCGAAGTACTCGTTACCGTTAACTTCCTGGTACGAGAAGGTCAGGCTGTGAGCCTGGTGAGTCAGGCCCAGCGACAGCGAGTAGGTGTCGTTGTCGATCTTGCCCATCAACTTTTTGCCTTCGTCCACGGTCTTGTAGTAGTTCAGGCCGGTGGTCAGGGACAGGGTCTGAGCATCACCCAGTTCGTGGGTAGCGCCGAAGTAGTACTGGTTCCAGAAGTCTTTGACTTGAGCGCCGAAGAAGCTGGTTTTCAGGCTCTTGAACGGCTGGTAGTTCACACCGGCGGTGTAGACGTGATCCGCTTCCTGGCCATTGCCGTATTCACTGCGGAATTTCGACAGGCTCTGTTCGGTACGTGGCGACACGCGGTCGAAGTAAGCGCCCTGGAACGACAGGTTGCTGAATTCTTCGCTGTTCAGCGCGAAACCTTCAAAGCTCGATGGCAGCGCACGGTTGCCGATGGTGTCGACGATGCCGCTGCTGAAGTTCTGGCGACCGGCAGTCAAGGTGGTGTTGGAAACACGGAACTTGACGTTGGCCAGGCCCAGTTTGCTCCACTGGTCGACTGCATCACCGTCGGAGTCGGCCAGGGTACGGTTGGAACCACCCTTGATGTCGCGCTTGCTGCGGTCCAGCACGATAGCGTTGTAGGCCGCGACTTCGGTAGCGACGCCCACGGTGCCTTGGGTAAAGCCCGAGCTCAGGTTGAGGATAGTGCCCTGTACCCAGTTGGTACGGTAAGCGTCAGTGCGCGCTTCGCCGTGCTTCTGGTAGGTGAACTTGCCGCCACGGAACTTCTGTTCGTTGGAGAACCAGTTACGGGTGGTACCGCCCAGGCTTGCGCCGTCGACAAAGCCCTTGGCCTCGCTTTGGGCGCTGGTGCCGGCCAATGTGGTAGGAACGAAGTCCTGGCTCTGGGTTTCCGCAAATGCGGTTGCCGTGATGCTGCTGATGGCCAGGGCCAGAAGCGCTTTGCTGCTCAGTTTCATGGGTGAAGCTCCTTTGGTTCTCTTTTTAATGCCGGTCTTTTTAGGTGAACCGGCTATTGGGTGTGTAACTCGTTCAAGCTAATGCAAACGTTTGCAGTAGGAAAATTCCCAACAAAAGGCTGCACGTTTGCGAGAGAGCCAGTTTGGCTCCCCACCATCCGGTTATTTTCTTATGGGTTGATACTGACGCCCGAGAACACGTTGCGGCCGAAGGGGCTGACTTTGAAACCTTCGACTTTGGCGCTTAACGGCTGGTTGACCGTCGAGTGGGCGACTGGCGTGATCGGCACTTGCTGTTTAAGCAATTGCTGCGCCTGTTTGTACAGAACAGTCCTTTGTTCGCGGTCGGTCACGACCTTGGCTTGCTTGATCAGCTTGTCGTACGCCGGGTCACACCACATGGAGTAGTTGTTCCCGCCGATGGCGTCGCAGCTGTAAAGAGTGCCCAGCCAGTTGTCCGGGTCACCGTTGTCGCCGGTCCAGCCGATCAGGCTGACATCGTGCTCACCGTTCTTGGTGCGCTTGATGTATTCGCCCCATTCATAGCTGACGATCTTGACCTTGAGGCCGATCTTGGCCCAATCGCTTTGCAGCATTTCGGCCATCAGCTTGGCGTTGGGGTTGTACGGGCGCTGCACCGGCATGGCCCACAGGGTGATCTCGGTGCCTTCTTTAACACCGGCGGCCTTGAGCAATTGCTTGGCTTTTTCCGGGTTGTAGGCGGCGTCCTTGATGCTGTCGTCGTAGGACCACTGGGTCGGCGGCATGGCGTTGACCGCCAGTTGCCCCGCGCCCTGGTACACGGCATTGAGGATGCTCTGCTTGTTCACCGCCATGTCCAGCGCCTGGCGCACTTCGAGCTGGTCGAAAGGTTTATGGCGCACGTTGTAGGCGATGTAGCCAAGGTTGAAACCTGGCTTGGTCAACAGTTGCAGGTTTGGATCGGCCTTGAGCGCGTCAACGTCAGCGGGGCGCGGATGCAGGGTGATCTGGCACTCGCCGGCCTTGAGCTTCTGCACGCGCACCGAGGCGTCGGTGTTGATGGCGAAAATCAGTTGGTCCAGCTTGACGCGGCTTGGGTCCCAGTATTGTTTGTTGCCCACATAACGGATCTGCGAGTCTTTCTGGTAGCGCTGGAATACAAACGGCCCAGTGCCGATCGGCTTCTGGTTGATGTCGCTGGGCTTGCCTTCTTTGAGCAACTGTTCGGCGTATTCGGCCGACAGGATCGAGGCAAAGCTCATGGCGATGTTCTGCACAAACGCGGCGTCAACCGTGTTCAGGGTCATCACCACGGTGTAGGGGCCGGTCTTTTCGACCTTGGCGATGTTCTTGTTCAGGCTCATCCCGTTGAAGTACGGAAACTCGGTGGGGTAGGCCTTGCGAAACGGGTATTCCGGGTCAAGCATGCGGTTGAAGGTGAACAGCACGTCGTCGGCATTGAAGTCGCGCGTCGGCTTGAATTCCTTGTTGCTGTGGAACTTCACCCCTTCACGCAGGTGAAAGGTGTAAGTCAGGCCGTCTTCGGAAATATCCCACTTGGTTGCCAGCCCAGGCACCACGTTAGTCGCACCTTTTTCGAATTCAACCAGGCGGTTGTACAACGGCTCCGCCGCGTCGTTGTCGGTGGCGGTGGTGTACTGCGCGGTGTCAAACCCGGCCGGGCTGCCTTCAGAGCAGAACACCAGGCTTTTCTTATCGGCGGCTTGGCCCATCGTGGCCACAGCCAGCAGGCTGGTGCCAAAAATTGCGGATAGAACAGTGGTATGGCGCATGACGATCCCGATCCTTGTTTGTTGTTGTCATCAGCAAGCAATCACCCAGGCGTCAGGCCTGGGGGACATCACTGATCCCACATACAGCAAGTGCCTTTCCTGGATTGGAGCTTCTGCTGTCCTACGACGTTATGGGTCGCGGAGCTCGCAGTAAATGCGCCAAAACGGATTGACCTTGTAGGCAACGGATGCACAAGTCGCAGTTCATTGCTGTAGGACGGCAATGTTGCGGGTGTGGTCCGTTTCCTATGGTCTAGGCGGATGCAATAACGGCGACGTTATGAAACGTCGCCGTTACTGAGCCTTACTTGCCGCTTACGCTCACGCCGTAGAAGGAGTTCAAGCCAAACGGGCTGATCTTGAAGTCCTGCACGGTGTTGCGCATGGGTTGATACACCGTCGAGTGCGCGATAGGTGTCATCGGGACTGCATCTTTGAGGATATGTTGCGCCTGCTTGTACAGCTCGGTGCGTTTGGCGACATCCGATGTGGCTTTGGCTTCTTTGACGATGCCGTCGAATTTCTTGTCGCACCATTTGGAGAAGTTGTTACCGGCCAGCGAGTCGCAGCCGAACAGCACGTTCAGCCAGTTGTCCGGGTCACCATTGTCACCGCTCCAGCCAATGATCATGGCCTGGTTCTCGCCGCCTTTGGAGCGCTTGATGTACTCGCCCCACTCGTAGCTGACGATGTTGACCTTCAGGCCGATCTGTTTCCAGTCGTTCTGCAGCATCTCGGCCATCAGCTTGGCGTTCGGGTTGTACGGACGTTGAACCGGCATGGCCCACAGGGTGATCTCGGTGCCTTCTTTAACGCCGGCTTCCTTGAGCAGTTCCTTGGCTTTTGCCGGGTCGAACTTCGCATCCTTGATGGTGGTGTCGTAGGACCATTGGGTCGGCGGCATGGCGTTAACGGCCAGTTGGCCTGCGCCCTGGTACACGGAGTCGATGATCTGCTGCTTGTTCACCGACATGTCCAGCGCTTCACGAACGCGCAGGTCAGACAGTGGGTTGGCGGCGGTCTGGCCCTTGAGTACCGGCATAACGTTGTAAGCGATGTAGCCCAGGTTGAAACCGGCCTGGTGCGGCAGTTTCAGGTCCTTGTCTTCGCCCAGTGCCTTAAGGTCGGCCGGACGTGGAAACAGGGTGATCTGGCATTCGTTTTTCTTGAGCTTCTGGATACGCACCGACGGGTCAGTGGTGATGGCGAAGATCAGGTTGTCGATCTTCACGTCATCCGGCTTCCAGTAATCCTTGTTGCCGGTGTAACGAATGTTCGAATCTTTCTGGTAGCTCTTGAACACGAACGGGCCAGTGCCGATTGGCTTCTGGTTGATGTCCGCAGGTTTGCCTTCCTTCAACAGCTGGGCGGCGTATTCGGCTGACTGGATGGAAGCGAAGCTCATCGCCAGGTTCTGGATGAAAGCGGCGTCCACAGTGCCAAGGGTGAACTTGACGGTGTGGTCATCGACTTTCTCGATGTTCTTGATGTTGGTGTCCATCCCCATGTCCGTGAAGTACGGGAACTCGGTGGGGTAGGCTTTGCGGAACGGGTCGTCCTTGTTGATCATGCGGTTGAACGTGAACAGCACGTCATCGGCATTGAAGGTACGGGTCGGCTTGAAGTACGAGGTGGTGTGGAACTTCACGCCATCACGCAGGTGGAAGGTGTACGTCAGGCCATCCGGGGAAACGTCCCAGCTGGTGGCCAGCCCAGGAATCACAGCAGTGCCGCCGCGTTCGAACTGGGTCAGACGGTTGAACATGGTTTCGGCCGAGGCATCGAAGTCTGTTCCGGTGGTGTACTGGCCTGGGTCGAAACCGGCCGGGCTCCCTTCAGAGCAGAACACCAGGTTAGTCGCCGCTTGGGCGAAAGGAGCTGCGGCCATAAGGCCAGCGCTAACAAGTAACGGAAGGACTGCGTGTTTAAGCATGTTGGCCTCATGATTTGTTGTCATTTTTGGTGGTGAGGGCGACCTCGTGAGTCGGCCTGCGGATACTTATGCAGGGGCCATACCCATTGCAAGATGCTGAACCGTTGCAAGAGGAAAACTGTGGTACGAACGTACAGGAATGTCGCATTTATGAAAGTTTGTACATAAATGCATATATATAGAGGGTTTTTTCGGTGCATCGCGCGCACCAAAAAAGCCCAGCCGAGGCGTCTGGCGCACTCGGTTGGGGCGCCCTTGTTACTTATCTAGACTGACACCGTAGAACGGCGTCAGCCCAAACGGGCTGATCTTGAAGTCTTGCACTTCTTTACGCAGTGGCTGGAAAACTGTCGAGTTTGCAATAGGCGTTATAGGTACTTGTTCCTTAAGAATTTTTTGCGCCTGTTGATACCACTTGATGCGTTGCTCGCGGTCGCTGCTGACCTTGGCTTGCTGCACCAGCTTGTCGTACGCGGGGTTACACCATTTGGCGTAGTTGCTGCCTTTGACGGCGGCACAACTGTAGAGCACGCCGAGCCAGTTATCGGGGTCGCCGTTGTCACCAGTCCAGCCGTAAATCATCGCGTCATGCTCGCCATTTTTGGCGCGTTTGATGTATTCGCCCCATTCATAGCTGATTATGTTGGCTTTGATACCGACCTTTGCCCAATCCTGCTGGATCATTTGTGCCGACATACGCGCGTTGGGGTTGGAGGCGCGCTGTACGGTCATCGCCCACAAGTTGATGGTGGTACCTGGTGCAACCCCTGCTTCTTTTAGTAGCGCCCGGGCCTTGGTCGGATCATAGGGCGCATCCTTGATAGTGGGGTCATAAGACCACTGCGCGGGTGGCAGCGCGTTCTGCGCCAATTGTCCGGCGCTTTGGTAAACAGCCTTGATAATTGCCGGCTTGTCGATGGCCATGTCCAGCGCCTGGCGCACCTTGAGCTGGTCCAGAGGCGGATGCGTCACGTTGTAGGCCAGGAAGCCCAAATTAAAACCGGCCTGTTGCAGTACGCGCAGGTTGGGGTCTTGTTTCATTATTTCAATGTCGGACGGGCGCGGGTAACCGCTGACCTGGCATTCCCCGGCCTTGAGTTTTTGCAGGCGCGCGGCGGCGTCCGGGGTGATGGCGAATACCAGGTTGTCGAGCTTCACATCCTCGGGTTTCCAATACTGTTTATTGGCCACGTAGCGAATCTGCGAATCTTTCTGGTAGCGCTTGAACACAAACGGCCCGGTGCCTACCGGCTTCTGATTGATTTGCTCGGCCTTGCCTTCTTTTAACAGCTGGGCGGCATATTCGGCTGATTGCACCGAAGCGAAGCTCATGGCCAGGTTCTGTACGAACGAAGCGTCGACGTTGTTCAGGTTGAACTGCACGGTGTGCTCGTCGAGTTTTTCGACACTTTTGATCGTGGTGTTCAAACCCATGTCGGTGAAGTACGGCGACTCGGACGGGTAAGCCTTGCGAAACGGGCTGTCGGCATCCAGCAGGCGATTGAAGGTGAACAGCACGTCGTCCGCGTTGAAGTCGCGGGTGGGCGTGAAGTAGTCGGTGGTGTGGAATTTGACGCCATCACGCAAATGGAAGGTGTAGGTCAGGCCGTCTTTGGACACATCCCAGCTCGTCGCCAGGCCCGGCTCAACCTCGGTGCCGCCACGCTTGAACTGGGTCAGGCGGTTGAACACGGTTTCGGCGGAGGCATCAAAATCGGTGCCGCTGGTGTACTGGCTGGGGTCGAAACCGGCGGGGCTGGCTTCGGAGCAGTAGACCAGGGTGCTGGCGGCGTGGGCCATCGGCATGCAGGCCAACAGGCCTGCGGCGAGGAGCAACGGTTTTAAGGTGATTCTGTCCATTAAAGACCCCTGAAGTGGCAAGCCTGTAAAAGCTGCCCGAACGAAAACGGCGGTCACCGAGGTTACCGCCGTTCAGGGGATCAGGTAAGGGCTGGTTTATTCTCCGGCTCCGGTTCAGGTTTGACCGATACTTCGATGCTGGATGGCGCGTTGCTGTCGATCGTATAGGGGCTGTCCAGCTCGTTACTCTCTCGTATCGTGAACGTTCTCCTGATAGTTACCTCTACGCCGGGAACGTGTTCTATATCCAGGTCCCCGTTATTGAGGTGCCCCCTGGAAATGATCTGAACCTTGGCCTGGTGCTTGGAACTGTCGTAATCAATGTGATACTGAGTGTCGTCGGCGACGAATCGGTAGCCCTCTTGCAGCGTCAAGCCTTCAGTATTCAATTCGATGGTAGCGGGTGCTACGGAGCCTTGATGGGCTACCTCGGAAATACGGGCGCGCAAGTCGGCGTCAGGGATGGCATCCTCAAACTGTCTGAGCCGTGCTTTCCTGATATTTTCAGCCGAGTCTGCCACGGCATCCAACGGTGCGGTGTTCAGCAGCCCGTTTTCCGTGCGTGTGACGACGTAAGTACTACGATTTACATCCAGGACAAAGTTGGGTGAATACTTGCTGGTACTGTGTTCCGTAACGCCTGCTTTTTCTCCAGGGTCAACGGAAAAATCGGTCTCGTCTATTTTCCAGGACACATTGAAGTTGGATTTGATTTCCACTTTCCCGTTCACTTCCTCTTCGTAGTTCCGGGTGGCAAACTCGTAGCGCGTCTGTTCATTTATTTTCAAAAATTCATCGACTCTTTCAGCCGAGGCAATTTTTTTTCCCTCCAGATCGCGGAATTGATTGGCAAACGAAGGTGGCGACTTCAGGTCATCACTGAGCGTGGGTGAAGGTGTACGATCCCAGAACCATTTTTTTCCACCACCTTCCACCCCGATTTTTTGCCAAACGCCCGCTGCATCAGGCTTGGCAACGATCCCGCTACTCACCAGTTTTGTTGGATCCTTCGGATCTTGCACACGCAACAAGTAACTTGTGCCGTCCAGGGCATCGGGCTTATCGGCTGCGAAATACACCTTGCCCCTGAACTCCACTTCACGCATTCCCGCAAAGGTCAGGGAAGGCTTATCGGCCGCTGGGACGCTGGGCGCACTCGCCGGATTAGTTGAGCCTGTCTCAGCACCGTTAGTTGTTTTTGGTTTTCGCACCAGTTCAAAATCTTTTGTCAGCTCGTTGTATTTCCAGTTGTAGTTCTGGGGTGTTGAGGGGTTAACGGCTGTCGGGATGTCGCCAAGGGCCGCCTCTACCACGGCAGGTGAGATTTCGTGCACCAGCTGCAGGATCGATATCACCGCAGCAGCGGTGCCGCCAACGCGATCTTCGGCGGTCTTGCCATACATGGAGTCATGAATACCGAAGAAAATGTTGCCCGCATTACCAAGGAAGGGCACGTAGCCGAAGGTGCGTCCCCACAATTCTTTGACTTCCTTCCACGTTTGCTGCGAAGAACCAAATACCTGGGTTTGATCGGCCCACTTTGCATTGTTGGCGTTAATCTCTTGGTAATGCCTTGCAATGCCGGATTTCAAGTTTCCAAAGTGTAAGTGATATGCTTCTTTTCGTGACTGGGTGTAATTGAATGTCTCCCTGACCGGGACTTGTTTATCGCTGAGGAGGTTATGACGTCCTGGGTAGTGCGCATGATTGCCCGCAATAAAGTTATCGAGGACGTCGCTCGCCGGTGGCCAATGAGCATCTAGTCCACCTTGTTTGTCTTCGCCATTGAAGCTGGCCAGTAGTGCTTCACGATTGTTCTTGGCCCAGCGCGCAAAGTCATCATCTCCCTTTATCTCACTGACCGTACCGTTTTTCAAGTCAATCATCAGGCCTTGATTGGGGCGGGTGTCATAATTGCCGTGATAATTAACATAAGGGACAAACGCATACCCGGCCAGTGGATAGCCGTATATATTCGGGATGACCACATTGCCGTTCTTGTCTAGCGTGCGATCAATAGCGGCTCGACCTTCAGGTGTCAGCGCTTTATAAATAGCCTTGTCGTTTCGCAAGCCTTGTAAGGTGCCCTTGACAACATAGGCATCGGCTTTGCCCGAGCGCTTTGCCAATGCACCCGACTTGTCGCTCATGGGGGTGGCTATGTCATCTTTCCAGTGGTCTTGAAGCTTTTTGCCCAGGGCCTCCAGATCGTTAATTTTGCTCCGGTCTTCTGGCTTGATTTCCATTGTTTGGAAGTTGACCAGGCCGCCGGCGGCCGGTCTATCGTGCTTTAGAGCGCCCGCTGCAATTTCCCAAGCAAAATAAGTGCGTGTGTCGGTGTTGCTCTTGACTTCCGGCTTCCATTTTCCAACGTATGAATTAAATGTTACCGTTATTTTCTCGTGCGGATCCAAACCGGCAGCCAATAACCCGCCGCTAAAGTAACCGGCAGGTTCCATGAACTGACGAGTCTTCTGGAACCGGATATTGCTTTCACCTTCTTCGTCACTTTCTATGTTCTTGATTTGCGTTACTACGCGACCGGCGAAGGCGTCGACCCTCTGTAGGCGCTCCTGTTGCGTATAGCTTGCCGTGGGCGGGGAAACGGTGACTGACCCATAAATCACCCCTTTGGCGAAATCAAGCTCATGGTTGGGGGTTGGGGCGGTGGTCGGTTTTTGCCCCGGGCCTGAGGTTTTCGCTCCTGAATCGGTCGGCGCACTTGGGCGTGTATTTTCTGCTGGCGGTGTGATGACAGGTTTCGGATGTGTATCGGCAGGGTGGGTATAGGGCGACAGCAGAGGCGGACGTATATTCATTATCGGGTCGCTTTACTCATGAGTTATCAATGATAGTTGCATGACGCGAAATATCAGGGCCGGCATTACGCACGCCGCGACATTAAGATATGTCATGACTTATGTGGGGTCTGAACACGCTTGTTTTACCTCTGAGCAACGTGTGTTTACGGTTGCGTAATGACATAAGCCAAAGAGGAAAACTGATTTACTCGTACATCCGCTAAATAGAATTTACGGGTTAGAGTTTTAAAGTATCAGTGCAGTGTTGCTTCTACCTGGGTGGTTTAATACTTGCGCAGGGTTCCACTGTAGGCGGGTACGTTGTACGAAAATAACCTTCATAAGAGGCGGCCTACAGCGTTTGGAAAAAAACTGACAGTTCGCAGTCTTCCAGATCAAGCAGGCAAAAAAAAACGGTGCCCGCCATCAAGGCTGCACCGTTTTTTTAATCGAAAGACTTATTGCAGGACTTCAATCACCCCATCAGCACTCATGTTGACCTGGCTGGTACCCGCTTCGACTTCCGGTGTGGGGGCCGAATCCGCCATGGCTGCCTTCATCATCATGCCGCCACGGGCGTAAGGCATCGGGTAACCGTTGGTGTTGAAGTTCAGGTTGACGATCTTGTAGCCCTTGCCACCCAGTGCATCGGTGGCCAGTTGTGCGCGGGCCTTGAATGCGGCCACCGCTTCTTTAAGCAACGCGTCTTCGCTGGACTTGCGCGTGGCATCGGCGATGGCGAAGTCCATATTCTCCATTTTCAAGGTATTGAGCAGCTCGCCGGTGAGCTTGGACAGGGCAGGGAAGTCGGCACTTTCCAGGCGCAGTTCGGCGCGCTCACGCCAGCCGGTAATCTTCTGGTTCTTGTTGTCGTAGATCGGGTAGCTGTTACGGCTGCCTTGACGCAGGGTCACAGCCTTGACTTCGCGCGCCTGGCCCAGCGCCTTGTTCATGGTGTTGGTGATTTCTGCGGCGAGTTTGGCTGGGTCGGCGTTTTGCGACTCGGTGTAAAGCGTCACGATCATCTTGTCGCGAGCAACCTCCTGGCTGACCTCGGCGCGCAGGGAAATCTGGTTGTAGTTCAGCCCTTCGGCGGCCAGCGCAGGCAGGCTGGCCAGGGTAGCGACGCCGAGAGTGATAACAGCTGCACTGCGAGTGAAACGAGACATGGAAGCTCCTTGAGGTAGTCGTGTTGGTTAAGACTGTAGACGGTGGCCTCGGGTTCTTCGGGTTTACACATTCCCTACAAGTGGTGGTGAGCCGACGAACGGTCATTCGGCCGGCCTGCGTCAAAGAGCCACACGCGCCGTGCTGGCGGGTCTGCTTCGTTTATACTCGTGCCGATCCGCCTGCAGCGCTCACCGGGAGAGCTCATGCTCGCCGCCGTAAAACTGACTTCCGCCACACGCCAGAACCTTTGGCGCCTGACGTTCATCCGCACCCTGGTACTGGCCGCACAGGCTGGCTCCGTCGGGCTTGCCTATTGGTTCGACCTGCTGCCGCTGCCCTGGCTGCAATTGGGTGTAACCCTGGCGTTTTCCACGGTGCTTTGCGCGTTCACTGCCATCCGCTTGCGCACCACCTGGCCGGTGACCGAACTCGAGTATGCGCTGCAGTTGGCCTGCGACTTGTTTATTCACAGTGTGTTGCTTTATTTCTCCGGTGGTTCCACCAATCCTTTCGTTTCTTATTACCTGGTGCCACTGACCATCGCCGCCGTGACCTTGCCCTGGCGCTACTCGGTGGTGCTGTCGGGTATTGCGCTGACGCTCTATACCTTGCTGCTCGCGCAGTTTTATCCGCTGCAAACCTTCCCCATTGCCCGCGAAAACCTGCAGATCTACGGGATGTGGCTGAGCTTCGCGCTGTCTGCTGCGGTCATTACGTTCTTCGCTGCACGCATGGCCGAAGAGCTGCGCCGTCAGGAAGAACTGCGCGCCATTCGCCGCGAAGAAGGCCTGCGCGACCAGCAATTGCTGGCTGTCGCCACCCAGGCCGCCGGCGCCGCCCACGAGTTGGGCACGCCGCTGGCGACCATGAGCGTGCTGCTTAACGAAATGACCCAGGACCATCACGACCCGGTGCTGCAAGAAGACCTCGGCGTGTTGCGCGAACAGGTCAAGCAGTGCAAGCAGACCTTGCAGCAACTGGTGCGCGCCGCCGAAGCCAATCGCCGCCTGGCGGTAGAGATGCAGGACGTGACCCAGTGGCTCGACGAAGCCTTAAACCGCTGGCACCTGATGCGCCCCGAAGCCAGTTACCGCTTTCATCTATTAGGCCAGGGCAGTGTGCCGCGCATGGCGCCGCCGCCGGACCTGACCCAGGCCTTGCTCAACCTGCTGAACAACGCCGCCGACGCCTGCCCCGAAGGCCTGGGCGTACAGCTGGACTGGGACGCCGAAAACGTCACCATCAGTATTCGTGACCACGGCGCGGGCGTGCCGCTGGCCATTGCCGAGCAGATCGGCAAACCGTTCTTTACCACCAAGGGCAAAGGCTTCGGCCTCGGCCTGTTTTTGAGCAAGGCCAGCGTGACCCGCGCGGGCGGCTCAGTGAAGCTCTATAGTCATGAGGAAGGTGGCACGCTCACCGAGCTGCGCCTGCCCCGTGTCGCACGAGGAGATATCGATGAGTGACGAGATCCAAGTCGAAGGCGAAGAACTGCCGCACCTGTTGCTGGTAGATGACGACGCTACCTTTACCCGCGTGATGGCGCGCGCCATGAGCCGTCGTGGCTTTCGCGTAAGCACCGCAGGCTCGGCTGAAGAAGGCCTGACTATCGCCCAGGCCGACCTGCCGGACTACGCCGCGCTCGACCTGAAAATGGACGGCGACTCCGGCCTGGTGCTGCTGCCCAAGCTGCTTGAGCTCGACCCGGAAATGCGCGTGGTGATCCTCACCGGTTACTCCAGCATCGCCACCGCCGTCGAGGCCATCAAGCGCGGCGCCTGCAACTACCTGTGCAAGCCGGCGGACGCCGACGACGTGCTGGCTGCCTTGCTCTCCGAGCACGCCGACCTCGACACCCTGGTGCCGGAAAACCCGATGTCGGTGGACCGCCTGCAGTGGGAACACATCCAGCGCGTGCTCACCGAGCACGAAGGCAATATCTCCGCAACCGCCCGCGCGCTGGGCATGCACCGGCGTACTCTGCAACGAAAGCTGCAAAAACGCCCGGTACGGCGCTGAACAAAGTCTGAACAATCCGCTTCAGGCTGCACGGAGCCCTGAACCGATCGTCTATGATCGGTTCAAACGCCTGTCACATTTTCTTACAGAGCCTGAACGATGAATCAGAACGCTGAGTATTCCGCGGTCAACGACGCGGTGCGTGGGCATTTTTTTCGCCGAACCTGGGCGCTGATAGCGCCTTACTGGCGCAGCGAAGAGAAGGGCAAGGCCTGGGTGTTGCTGGCAGCAGTGATTGCCCTGTCGCTGTTCAGTGTGGCCTTTTCCGTCTGGATCAACCATTGGTACAAGGACTTCTACAACGCCTTGGAGAAGAAGGACACGGCCGCCTTCTGGCAACTGATCGGCTATTTCTGCATGCTCGCCGCCGTGGCGATTGTCGCTGCGGTCTACCGCCTGTACTTGACACAGATGCTGACGATTCGCTGGCGTGCCTGGCTCACCGAAAAGTATTTCGCACGCTGGCTTAGCCACAAAAACTACTACCAATTGGAACAGGGCGGCTATACCGATAACCCGGACCAACGTATTTCCGAAGACCTCAATAACTTCACGTCGACGACGTTGAGCTTGAGTTTGGGGCTGCTGCGCAACGTCGTCAGCCTGGTGTCGTTCTCGATCATCCTGTGGGGTGTGTCGGGCAGCATCGAAGTCTTCGGTATCACCATCCCCGGCTACATGTTCTGGTGCGCGCTGCTGTATGCCGCCGTCGGCAGTTGGCTGACGCACCTGATCGGCCGTCGTTTGATCGGCCTTAGTAACCAGCAGCAACGTTTCGAAGCAGACTTGCGTTTCTCCATGGTGCGCGTGCGGGAAAATGCCGAAAGCATTGCTTTGTACAATGGCGAGCCAAACGAAAATCAGCGTTTGAGCGCGCGGTTCGGCAAGGTCTGGCACAACTATTGGGACATCATGAAAGTGTCCAAGCGCCTGACATTTTTCACCGCCGGTTATGAGCAGATCGCCATCGTCTTTGCGTTTATCGTGGCGGCACCGCGCTATTTCTCCGGCAAGATCGAACTGGGCGAGCTGATGCAAATCAACTCGGCGTTCGGCAATGTGCAGGGCAACTTCAGCTGGTTTATCACCGCTTACTCCGACCTCGCCAGCTGGCGCGCGACCAGTGACCGTTTGCTGAGCTTCCACCTGGCCATGAGTGAAAACGAGCAACGTGCTCCGGCCATTGATGTTCACCCGCAAGGCGAGCAACTGGTAGTGAAAGACCTGGGCATGGACCTGGCCGACGGCCGCCACCTGCTCACCGACGCCGACATGACCGTAGAGCCAGGCCAGCGCGTGATGCTCAGTGGGCGTTCCGGTAGCGGCAAAAGTACGCTGCTGCGCGCCATGGGCAACTTGTGGCCGGCGGGCCACGGCAGTATTCGGCTGCCGGCGGCGCGTTATCTGTTCCTGCCGCAAAAGCCTTACTTGCCGATTGGCAGCCTGAAGGCTGTGTTGAGTTATCCACAAGACGACAGCGCCTACCCGGCCGAACGTTATGCACAGGTCCTGGAAACCTGCCGTTTGCCGCATCTGGTCAGCCGTCTGGATGAGGCCAACCATTGGCAACGCATGCTCTCGCCTGGTGAGCAGCAACGCCTGGCCTTTGCCCGCGCCTTGTTGTTCGCGCCGCAGTGGATGTACATGGACGAAGCGACCTCGGCCATGGATGAAGAGGATGAAGCGAGCTTGTATCAGGCGTTGATCGATGAGCTGCCGGGGCTGAGCATTGTCAGCGTCGGCCATCGCAGCAGCCTCAAGCGTTTTCATGGGCGGCATGTGCGGATTGAGGGTGGGCTGTTGCAGGAGCAACCCGTGTCCTGAGGTCACACTCGATCAAAATGTGGGAGCGGGCTTGCTCGCGAATGCGGTCTGTCAGTTGCAGTTGTTTTGACTGATCCATCGCTTTCGCGAGCAAGCCCGCTCCCACAGTGGATCTCCACTGTTCTGGAGAATGAGCACCCACAAAAAAGCCCGGCTGATCATCGATCAGCCGGGCTTTTTATTGCTTGAAGATAACTTACTTCTTCAAGCCGTAATGCTCATCCAGCATGCCTGGGGCGTTCGGCGTTTTTGGCGCGTAGTCCCGTGGTGGCTCCTGGTTTTCCCGCGGTGGCGTCAAGCGCTCCCGTGGGGCTTGCGGTGCATCGGAATGCAGCGCGGCCAGCAGGCGCTGGCGGGTGATGTCGTCGAGGGCGAGGCGGTTGGCGCCATCGGCGAGATGATCCTGTACTTCCTGGTAGCTCTGGGTGAGCTTCTTGACCAGGGTCGCGGTGCTGTTGAAGTGGGTAACAACCTCGTTCTGATAACTGTCAAAACGTTCCTGAATGTCATCCAGCTGACGTTGCGTGCGGTTAGGCGCGGCATTCGGCAGCAAGCGGGCAACCAGGAATCCAATGGCGACACCGGCAACCAGGGCAAGAGTCGGCAACAACCAAACTAAGAGCGAGTGTTCCACGAGTCCTTCCTCTATAAACGGCTTTGCTTTACGTTAACGGCTCGGACCTGCGCTGTATACCGCGATTAAGCTCGCAATGATGCCATGCACAGACTTTTAGCTAGACGAGTCGACCCTTTGAGAGGTCACGGAGTTCATTCCTTGCTCATGCGTGAAACCCCCGTTTTGATCGCCGGCCCGGTGGGCCAATTGGAAGCCTTGTACCTGGATCACCCCGAGCCACGTGGCCTGGCGCTGATCTGCCACCCTAACCCGGTGCAAGGCGGGACCATGCTCAATAAAGTCGTTTCGACCCTGCAACGCACTGCCCGCGATGCTGGTTTGATTACTTTACGTTTCAATTACCGTGGCGTCGGCGCAAGTGCTGGCACGCACGACATGGCCACCGGTGAAGTGGATGATGCCGAAGCGGCTGCCACCTGGCTGCGGGAAAAACACCCCGACCTGCCGATCACCTTGCTCGGTTTCTCATTCGGCGGCTACGTCGCCGCCAGTCTCGGTGGTCGTCTGGAAGCCAAGGGCGAAAAGCTCGCGCACCTGTTCATGGTCGCCGCTGCGGTGATGCGCCTGCGTGATAGCGACTTGCTGCCCCAAGGTTGCCCACTGACCCTGATCCAGCCGGAAACCGATGAAGTGGTCGACCCACAACTGGTCTATGACTGGTCTGCGGCCCTCAAACGCCCCCATGAGCTGCTGAAAGTGGCAGAATGCGGACACTTTTTTCATGGCAAGCTCACCGATCTCAAGGATCTGGTGCTGCCGCGCCTCTCGAATTGATAGCAGTCTGATAAGCGATTACCCATGACGACTCGTACCCGTATCCTCACCGGCATCACCACCACCGGCACGCCGCACCTGGGCAACTACGCCGGTGCGATCCGCCCGGCGATCCTCGCCAGCCAAGACGCGAATGCCGATTCCTTCTACTTCCTGGCTGACTACCACGCCTTGATCAAGTGCGATGACCCGCAGCGCATCCAGCGCTCGCGTATGGAAATCGCCGCGACCTGGCTGGCCGGTGGCCTGGATGTGAACCGGGTGACTTTCTATCGTCAGTCCGACATCCCGGAAATTCCCGAGCTGACCTGGCTGCTGACCTGTGTTGCCGCCAAGGGCCTGCTCAACCGCGCCCACGCCTACAAAGCCTCGGTGGACAAGAACGTCGAAGCCGGCGAAGACCCGGACGCGGGCATCAGCATGGGCCTGTACAGCTATCCGGTGCTGATGGCGGCGGACATCCTGATGTTCAACGCGCACAAGGTTCCGGTGGGCCGTGACCAGATCCAGCACGTGGAAATGGCCCGCGACATTGGCCAGCGCTTCAACCACCTGTTCGGCAACGGTAAAGAATTCTTCACCATGCCCGAGGCGTTGATCGAAGAAAGCGTCGCCACCTTGCCGGGCCTGGATGGCCGCAAGATGTCCAAGAGCTACGACAACACCATCCCGTTGTTCACCAGCGCCAAGGACATGAAGGACGCGATCTCGCGGATCGTCACCGATTCGCGCGCGCCAGGCGAAGCCAAAGACCCGGACAATTCGCATCTGTTCACCTTGTTCCAGGCGTTTGCCAGCAAGGCTCAGGAAGAGGAGTTCCGCGCCGAGCTGCTACAAGGTCTGGGCTGGGGTGAGGCGAAGAACCGCCTGTTCCAACTGCTCGACAGCCAACTGAGCGAGCCGCGCGAGCGTTACCACCAGTTGATGTCGCGCCCCTCGGACATGGAAGACCTGCTGCTGATCGGTGCCAAAAAAGCCCGCGCCGTGGCCGCGCCGTTCCTTGCCGAGCTGCGTGAAGCCGTGGGCCTGCGTTCGTTCGTCAACCAGGCCGCCGCGCCGGTGGCGGCGAAGAAGAAAGCTGCGAAAGCTGCGCGCTTCGTGAGCTTCCGTGAAGACGACGGCAGCTTCCGCTTCCGCCTGCTGTCGGCCGATGGCGAGCAATTGCTGTTGTCGCGCAACTTTGCCGACGGCAAGGCGGCGGGGGCTGTGACCAAGCAACTGCAAAGCGGCGACGCGCTGGATGTGCGCACTGAGGCCACAGGCTTCAGCGTATGGCTGGACGGTGCGGCCGTGGCCGACAGCGCCGAATTTGCCGACGAAACGTCGCGCGATGCAGCCATCGCCGCCTTGCGCGTTGCGTTGACCCCCATCGAGGATTAACCCGACCAAGGGTTGATTGCCATTATCCAGGGCCGTCGTTACAGTGACGGCCCGTTTTTGTTGCCTTGCTAACGAAATTATGACGCCCCTAGAACGATATCAAGCTGATCTGAAACGCCCTGAATTCTTCCATGACGCGGCCCAGGAAAACGCGGTGCGTCATTTGCAGCGCCTGTACGACGACCTGGTCGCGGCCTCGCACAACAAGCCAGGGATGTTCAGCAAGCTGTTTGGCAAGAAAGACCACACGCCGGTCAGAGGCCTGTACTTCTGGGGTGGCGTGGGCCGCGGCAAGACCTACCTGGTCGACACCTTCTTCGAAGCACTGCCGTTCAAAGAGAAGGTGCGTACGCACTTCCACCGCTTCATGAAGCGTGTACACGAAGAGATGAAGACGCTGCCGGGCGAGAAAAACCCGCTGACCATCATCGCCAAGCGCTTCTCCGACGAGGCACGGGTCATCTGCTTCGATGAATTCTTCGTCTCCGACATCACCGACGCCATGATCCTCGGCACCCTGATGGAAGAGCTGTTCAAGAACGGCGTGACCCTGGTCGCCACCTCGAACATCGTGCCTGACGGCTTGTACAAGGACGGCCTGCAACGTGCGCGCTTCCTGCCGGCCATCGCGCTGATCAAGCAGAACACCGATATCGTCAACGTCGACAGCGGCGTCGACTACCGTTTGCGTCACCTTGAGCAGGCCGAGTTGTTCCACTTCCCGCTGAACGAAGCGGCGCATGAAAGCCTGAAAAAGAGCTTCCGGGCGCTGACGCCGGAATGCACCCAGGCGGTGGAAAACGACAAGCTGATGATCGAGAACCGCGAAATCATCGCCCTGCGTACCTGCGATGACGTGGCCTGGTTCGAGTTCCGCCAGCTGTGTGACGGCCCGCGTAGCCAGAACGACTACATCGAGTTGGGCAAGATCTTCCACGCGGTGATCTTGAGCGGCGTGGAGCAGATGAGCGTTACCACCGATGACATCGCGCGACGTTTCATCAACATGGTCGATGAGTTCTACGACCGTAACGTCAAGCTGATCATCTCGGCGGAAGTCGAGCTCAAGGACCTCTACACCGGCGGTCGTTTGAACTTCGAATTCCAACGCACGCTGAGCCGCTTGCTGGAAATGCAGTCCCACGAGTTCCTGTCGCGCGGGCACAAGCCTTAAAGGCAACCCAGATCAAATGTGGGAGCGGGCTTGCTCGCGAATGCAGTGTGTCAGTCAATGCATCTTTAACTGATCCACCGCATTCGCGAGCAAGCC
>NZ_CBFHAZ010000071.1:0-32548 GCF_965653655.1 Pseudomonas onubensis
GGTTCAGCAATAAATTTACTGGCTGATACACCGCTTTCGCGAGCAAGCCCGCTCCCACATTGGATATGTACTCGTCTCCTAACTGAGATTCTTTTCAAGGCCTCGGCTTTAAAAATAGATAACATTCATATATTTCAATAACTTAGTTAATTGGCACACATCTCGCTATAGCCCATCTCCAACGCACTACCCCACAAAAATAACAATTCGATCTGGAGACACACCATGAGTGTGATCATTGCCCTGGCAGCCCTCGCGCTGCTGATGCTGGCTGCCTACCGTGGCTACAGCGTGATCCTGTTTGCCCCCATCGCCGCCCTCGGCGCCGTGCTGCTCACCGACCCGTCCGCCGTCGCCCCTGCGTTTACCGGGGTGTTCATGGAAAAAATGGTCGGTTTTATCAAACTGTATTTCCCGGTGTTCCTGCTCGGCGCGGTGTTCGGCAAGCTGATCGAACTGTCGGGTTTTTCGCGCTCGATTGTGGCCGCCGCCATCCGCTTGCTCGGCACGCGCCAGGCGATGCTGGTGATTGTGCTGGTCTGCGCCCTGCTCACCTACGGCGGCGTGTCGCTGTTTGTGGTGGTGTTTGCGGTGTACCCGTTTGCGGCGGAGATGTTCCGCCAGAGCAACATTCCCAAGCGCCTGATCCCGGCGACCATCGCCCTCGGTGCGTTTTCGTTCACCATGGACGCCCTGCCCGGCACGCCGCAGATTCAGAACATCATCCCCAGCACCTTCTTCAACACCACCGCCTGGGCGGCGCCATGGCTGGGCCTGATCGGCACGGTTTTCGTGTTCTGCACCGGCATGCTCTACCTGGCGCGCCAGCGCAACAAGGCGCAACGCGCCGGTGAAGGCTATGGCACCGAGCTGCGCAACGAGCCGGAAACCGCCGACAACCTGGCGCTGCCCAACCCATGGATCGCGCTGTCGCCGCTGATTCTGGTGGGCGTGATGAACCTGCTGTTCACCCACTGGATCCCGCAATGGTACGGCAAGACCCACAGCCTCAGCCTGCCGGGCATGAGCACGCCGGTGACCACCGAAATCGCCAAGCTTACGGCGATCTGGGCGGTGCAGGCAGCGTTGCTGGTGGGCATTGTCATGGTGCTGGTGTTCGGCTGGTCGGCGATTAAAAGCAAACTCGCCGAAGGCAGTAAAAGCGCGGTCAGCGGTGCGCTGCTGGCGGCCATGAACACTGCCTCGGAATACGGCTTCGGCGCGGTGATCGCCTCGTTGCCAGGCTTTCTGGTGCTGGCGGACTGGCTCAAGGGCATCCCCAACCCACTGGTCAACGAAGCGATTACCGTGACCTTGCTGGCCGGTATCACCGGCTCCGCGTCAGGCGGCATGAGCATTGCCCTGGCGGCGATGTCCGAGAGCTTTATTTCGGCGGCCCATGCGGCCAATATCCCCCTTGAAGTGCTGCACCGGGTCGCGGCCATGGCCAGCGGCGGCATGGACACCCTGCCCCACAACGGCGCGGTGATCACCCTGCTGGCGGTCACCGGGCTGACCCACCGCGAAGCCTACAAGGACATTTTCGGCATCACGATCATCAAGACCCTCGCGGTCTTCGTGGTGATCGGTACTTTCTACGCCACCGGCATTGTGTGAGGTTTTCATGACGACTTTGAACGGCAAGACCGCCCTGGTTACCGGCTCCACCAGCGGCATCGGCTTGGGCATCGCACTGAGCCTGGCCAAGGCCGGCGCCAACCTGATCCTCAACGGCTTTGGCGACGCCAGTGCGGCGGTCGCCCAGGTGCAGGCGTTCGGCGGCAAGGTCGGGCATCACCCGGCGGACGTCAGCGACCCGGCGCAAATCGCCGACATGCTAGCCTACGCCGAGCGCGAGTTCGGCGGCGTCGACATCCTGGTCAACAACGCCGGCATTCAGCATGTGGCGGCCGTGGAAGACTTCCCGGTGGAGCGCTGGGATTCGATCATCGCGATCAACCTGTCGTCGGTATTCCACAGCACGCGCTTGAGCTTGCCAGGTATGAAGGCCAAGGGCTGGGGGCGTATCGTTAATATCGCCTCGGTGCATGGCTTGGTCGGCTCGGTGGGCAAGGCGGCGTATGTGGCGGCCAAACACGGCGTCATCGGCCTGACCAAGGTGGTGGGCCTGGAGACCGCCACCGGTAACGTCACCTGTAATGCCATCTGCCCCGGCTGGGTGTTGACGCCGTTGGTGCAAAAGCAGATTGATGATCGCGCGGCCAAGGGCGTTGATCCGCAGCAGGCGCAGCATGATTTGCTCGCAGAAAAACAACCGTCGCTGGAGTTTGTGACGCCGCCACAGCTGGGTGAGTTGGTGTTGTTCCTCTGCAGTGAGGCTGGCGCCCAAGTGCGCGGCGCCGCGTGGAATATCGATGGCGGCTGGCTGGCCCAGTAATGATCGTAATGATCGTTCCCACGCTCTGCGTGGGAATGCAGCCCAGGACGCTCCGCGTCCCAAGAGCGGACGCAGAGCGTCCATAGAGGCATTCCCACGCAGAGCATGGGAACGAGAAGAGGCAACTGTATGTCCGAGATCCTCTGGCAACCCTCCCCCGAACGCATCGCCAATACGCGAATGGACCAGTTCCGGCGCTTCGTCAACCAGCGCTACAACCTGCAGCTCGGCGACTACCCCGCGCTGCACCAATGGAGCATCGACCAGCGCGCCGACTTCTGGCAGGCGATCGCCGCCTTCTTCGACGTGCAATTTCGCAGCCCGCCCAGCACCACGCTGATCGAAAGCGCGGCAATGCCCAGCGCCGAGTGGTTCCCCGGCGCGACCCTGAACTTTGCCGAACACCTGCTGCGCCGTCGGGATGCTCACCCGGCGGTGGTGGCGGTCAGTGAAGACGGCCAGCGCGAACAGCTGACCTATGCCGAACTGGCCGAACATGTCGCAGGTTTGCAGCTCAGCTTGCGGGCAGCCGGTGTCACCCAGGGCGACCGCGTAGCCGCGTGCATGCCCAACACCTGGCAAACCCTGGTCGGCATGCTCGCCACCACCAGCCTGGGCGCGATCTGGTCGTGCTCGTCGCCGGATTTCGGCACCCAAGGCGTGATCGATCGTTTCGGCCAGATCGAGCCGAAAGTGTTGATCACCTGCGCGGGCTATCGCTATGCCGGCAAGGACATCGACCAAAGCGCCAAACTCAATGAAATCCTCGAACGCCTGCCGTCCCTGGAACAGTTGATCATCGTGCCGTATGCCCGGCCCCAGGCACGCATCGACGACTACCGCACCCACGCCAGGGTCGCACTGTGGAACGACTTCTACCAACCCGGCGGCGAGCCTGAATTTGTCGCGGTGCCGTTCGATCATCCGCTGTATATCCTCTATTCCAGCGGCACCACCGGCGTGCCCAAGTGCATCATCCACGGCACCGGCGGCGTGTTGCTCACCCACCTCAAGGAACACGGCCTGCACGCTGACCTGTCGGGTGAAGATTGCCTGTTCTACTACACCACCTGCGGCTGGATGATGTGGAACTGGCTGGTGTCGGTGCTGGCACTCGGCGCCACGGCGGTACTGTATGACGGCTCGCCGTTTCACCCAGGCCCCGAACGGCTGATCGACCTGATCGACGCGGAAAAAATCAGCGTGTTCGGCACCAGCCCCAAGTTTCTTGCCAGCCTGGAAAAAGCCGGCCTGCAACCGCGCCTCAGCCACGATTTAGGCAGCCTCAAGGGCCTGATCTCAACCGGCTCGCCGCTGTCGCCGCAGAGTTACGACTATGTGTACCGCGAGATCAAGGCCGAGCTGTGCCTGTCGTCAATGTCGGGCGGCACCGATATCGTTTCCTGCTTTGTGATCGGCAACCCGGTGCTGCCGGTGCGGCGCGGCGAAATGCAGTGCAAGAGTCTGGCGATGGCCATCGAAGTGTGGGACGACCAGGGCCAGCCGCTGATCGGGGAAAAAGGCGAGCTGGTGTGTACCCGGCATTTTCCCGCCATGCCGATTGGCCTGTGGAATGACCCCGACCAGACCAAACTGCGCGCCGCGTATTTCAGCCAGTTTCCCGGCGTGTGGGCCCAGGGCGACTACGCCGAGCAGCGCACCAATGGCAGCCTGCTGATTCACGGGCGCTCCGATGCGGTGCTCAACCCCGGCGGTGTGCGCATCGGCACGGCAGAGATTTATCGCCAGGTGGAAAAAGTCCCAGAGGTACTGGAAAGCCTGGCCATCGGCCAACGCTGGCAGGACGATGTGCGGGTCGTGCTGTTTGTGCGGCTCAATGACGGCGTGGAACTGGATCAAGCCCTGGAGCAGCAGATTCGCCAGGTGATCCGCGCCAACACCACGCCGCGCCATGTACCGGCGAAGATCCTCGCCGTCAGCGACATACCGCGCACCATCAGCGGCAAGATCGTCGAACTGGCGGTGCGTAATGTGGTGCATGGCGAGCCGGTCAAAAATACCGATGCCCTGGCCAATCCGCAGGCGCTGGAACAGTTTCGTAACCGCCCTGAGCTGGCAGATGGATGAAAGGTTTCAGCTCTGACGCACTGATTTGAAGACAAACCTCCAATGCATGCTATTTTTCGGGGGTAGTCAGCCGTTCCCGTCTCGCGGGATAATCGGCTTTTGTCGTATTTCAAAGTGTCAGGTGCAGGGCTTTTTCATGAATGGAACATCCACCGGTAGCGAAGCCGCTGCATTGATTGCGCGGCTGGACTGGGCGCAAAGCCCGCTCGGTGAGGCTAATGACTGGCCGCAAAGCCTGCGCACAGCCGTCGATATCGTCATCCATTCACCGATGCCGATGTTGCTGCTGTGGGGCAGCCAACTCATCCAGTTGTACAACGATGGCTTTGCCCTGCTCGCGGGCAACAAGCATCCCGAGGCGCTGGGCCAACCGGCCCATGACACCTGGCCGGAGCTTGAGAGTTTTACTGCGCCGATCTACGACGCAGTGCTCGGCGGCCAGGTGCGCACCTTCAGCGAACAGCGCTTTGTGCTGCAACGCAATAACCGCGACACCGACATCTGGCTCGACCTCACCTACAGCCCGGTGCGCGACGAAGGCGGCAGCGTGGCCGGGATCCTGGTCACCGCCATTGAGACCAACGAGCGGCGCAGCAAAACCCTCGAACTGCAGCAGCGCTCCGAAGACAGCCTCAAGGCCCAGCACAACAGCGAACAGCGCCTGCAACTGGCCCTGGCAGCGACCGATGCGGTCGGCACCTGGGACTGGGACATCGGCGAGGATCGCTTTATTGCCGACGCCCACTTCGCCCACTTGCACGGTGTCGACCCGAATGACGCCGGCCTCTTGCCCATCAGCAACTACCTGCAAGGCGTACACCCCGAAGACCGTGGCATGGTCGCGCGCAGCATCAAGCATTGCATCACTTTCGGCACCGAATACGCCGAGGAATACCGCCTGCTGCAAGCCGATGGCCAGGTGCGCTGGGTGTTTGCCCGTGGCCGCTGCTACAAGGACCACCAAGGCCGCCCGGCACGCTTCCTGGGTGCCGCGCTGGACCTGACCGAGCGCAAGCAGACCGAACAGGCGCTGCGCCAAAGCCAGACCGAGCTGCAACTGATCATCAACGCCATGCCGGTGCTGATCGGTTATGTCGACCACGAACAGCGCTTTCGCCTCAACAACAGCGCCTACCTGGAGTGGTACGGCATGACGCCCCAGGAGCTGTACGGCAAAAGCATCCGCGAAGTGCTGGGCGACGAGGTATATGCCGGGCGCGCGGACAAGATCGACGCCGCGCTGCGCGGCAAGGCCTGCAGTTTCATGACCATCACCCCGCACCGCGACGGCCGGCCGCGCCACGCGCTGATGAAGTACTTGCCGCGCTTCAGCAATGACGGCTCGGTGAATGGTTTCTACATTTTTGTGATCGATGAGACCGAACGCAAACTCACCGAAGAAGCCCTGCGCCACCTCAATGAAAACCTTGAAGAACGCGTGGCCCAGCGCACCCAGGCACTGGCCGAGGCCAATCAGCGCCTGCAAAACGAGATGTTCGAGCGTGAGCGCGCCGAAGACGCCCTGCGCCATGCGCAAAAAATGGAAGCGGTCGGCCAGCTCACGGGTGGCATTGCCCATGACTTCAACAATATGCTCACCGGCATTATCGGCAGCCTGGACTTGATGCAGCGCTATATCGCCGCCGGGCGCAGCGACGAAATCGGCCGTTTTACCGACGCGGCCGTGTCGTCGGCCCATCGCGCCGCCGCCCTCACCCACCGTCTGCTGGCGTTCTCCCGCAGGCAGTCGCTGGACCGCAGGCCACTGGACCCGAACGAGCTGGTGGCTTCCCTGGAAGACTTGTTCCGGCGCACCAAAGGCGCGCATATCACGCTCAAGGTGCAATTGGGCAAGGATATCTGGCCGGTCAACACCGATGCCAGCCAGCTGGAAAACGCCTTGCTCAACCTGGTGATCAACGCCCGCGACGCGATGCCGGACGGCGGCGAATTGTGCATCGAAACCGCCAACAGTTACCTGGACGGCACCGATATCACTACCCTGGAACCGGTCAAGGCCGGTGATTATGTGATGCTGGGGGTGAGCGATAACGGCAGCGGCATGGCGCCGAAGATTCTGGCCAAGGCCTTCGACCCGTTCTTCACCACCAAGCCCATCGGCCAGGGCACCGGCCTGGGGTTGTCGATGATTTATGGCTTTGCCCAGCAATCCGGCGGCCATGTGACCATTCAAAGCGAACCCGGCCAGGGCACCTGTGTGCGCCTGTACCTGCCCCGCCTGCATGGCACCGCGCTGGAAAGCAGCTTGCCGCCGAACCACGGCGAAGCGCCGCTGGCACTCGCCGGTGAAGCGGTGGTAGTGGTCGAGGATGACCCGGCGGTGCGCATGCTGGTGGTCAATGTGCTCGGTGAGCTGGGCTACACCGCCCATCAGGCGGCGGATGCGCGCACGGCGCTGCCGTTGCTGGAATCGGATTTGCGTGTGGACTTGTTGGTGACAGACGTTGGCCTGCCGGGCATGAACGGCCGGCAACTGGCGGAAATCGCCCGTCAGCACCGGCCGGGCCTGCGCGTATTGTTCATGACCGGTTACGCCGAACAAGCCGCCGAACGCCAGGGCTTCCTGGAGGACGGCATGGACATGGTGGCCAAGCCGTTTTCCATTGATCTGCTGGCGACTAAAATCCGCAGCATGATCAACGTCGACGAATGAGTTCAGGCATAATCGCGCGCCGTCGCACACCTGGTAGAACCTTATGAAAGCCCAAGCCCGTCATATTCTGGTGAAAACCAGCGAAGAAGCCGAACAGCTCAAGCAGCGCATTGCCAAGGGCGAAGCGTTTGATGTGCTGGCCAAAAAGTACTCCACTTGCCCCTCCGGCAAGCGCGGCGGTGATTTGGGTGAAGTGCGGCCTGGGCAAATGGTGGGGGTGATTGATGCGGTGATCTTCAAGAAGCCGGTGAAGGTGGTGCACGGGCCGATCAAGAGCAAGTTTGGCTATCACCTGGTGCAGGTGTTTTACCGCGACTGACCACAGATCGTGCCCATGCTCTGCGCGGGTATGCAGCCAGGGACGCTCCGCGTCCCAGAAGCGGACGCAGAGCGTCCGGTGAGGCATTCCCACGCAGAGCGTGGGAACGATCAGTGTGGGAGCTGGCTTGCCTGCGAACCGCCGCAGGCGGCCATTCACCGCGCAATCAAAGCCCCCGGCACCTGAATCACCCGACTCGCCAACCAATGCCCAGCCAGAGCCGCCTCTTGCGGCGAGCCGCCCGTGAGCCGACTGGCCAAATACGCCGCACTGAACGAATCCCCCGCCGCCGTGGTGTCCACCACCTTCTCGACCTTCAGCGCCGGCACCGCAAAGCGCTCGCCATCACAACGAATCAAACACGCATCCGCGCCACGCTTGAGCACCACTTCTGCAATCGCCGGGTACGCCGCAAACACCTGCTCGCTGTCGGCATAACCAAACAGCGCCCGCTCGTCATCCTCGGTCAGCAAGGCGATATCCACCTCGGCCAACACTTGGTGATACGCCGCGCGCGCCGCGTCGACACTCGCCCACAAGCGCGGGCGATAGTTGTTGTCGAACACCACCCGGCCGCCGCGCTTGCGGGTGTCGACCAGGGTTTGCAGCAAGCGCTCACGCCCGAGTTCACCCAGCACCGCCAGGGTGATGCCGCTGAAATACACCACGTCGTAGTCCGGCAACGCCGCCAGGATCGGTTCGGCTGCCGGTGTGGTGAAGCAGTCGCGCACGGCCGCTTCGTTGCGCCAGTAGAGGAATTTGCGCTCGCCATTGGCGTCGGTCTGAATGCAGTACAGCCCAGGCAAACGTCCGGGCAGGCGCTGGACCATGCCCAGGCCGAGGCCTTCTTCGGTCCATTGCCGGCACATGGTATCGCTGAAACTGTCATCGCCCAAGGCGGTCACGTAGTCGACCGTGCCGACCGCACCCAACTCGCGGCGCAGGTACACCGCCGCGTTCAAGGTGTCGCCGCCGAAGCTCTGTTGCAGGCTGCCATCGGCGCGGTGTTGCAGTTCGATCATGCATTCGCCGATCAGGGCGATGCGGGGGTTTGTGTTCATGCCTGATGATCTCTGGTGAGGCTAATGACCTCTTCGCGAGCAAGCCCGCTCCCACATTGGAACGGTGAACACATTTCAAAATGTGGGAGCGGGCTTGCTCGCGAAGGGCGCGACTCGGTCTAGAAGCAGGTATGCAAGGATTCAATGACCTGCAACTGCTCATCCACCAGACAACCCACCTGCCACTTGTCGAACGTCAGGCACGGGTGCGAAGTGCCAAAGGAGATGATGTCGCCAATACGCAACTCAACCCCCGGCGCCACCGTCATGAACGCATGCTGGTCCATCACCGCCGTGACTTTACACGCGGTCACATCATCGCCTTCGGCCGGCACAATCCCGGCCTTGTAGCGCTTGAGCGGCACCGGCAAACCGGCGTCGTAGGCCACGTCGCGCTTGCCCAGGGCAACCACCGCAAAGCCAGGCTCGGGCAACGATTGCACGTGTGCCCAGACTTCCAGGGCCGGGCGCAGGCCTTCATTGAGGTCGCTGCGACGGTCGAGCACGCAGCATTGCGCCTCTTTGTAGATGCCATGGTCGTGGGCCACATAGCTGCCCGGGCGCAACACACTGAGGAAGCGGCCGGCGGCGTTTTGCGCTTCAAACGATTCGGCGATCAGGTCGTACCAGGCCGAACCCGAGGCGGTGATGATCGGCTTGGGCAAGTCAAACGCGCCATTGTTTTGCAGGTCCACGGCCAGGCGCACCAGGCTGGCGGCGAAGTCACGGATGCCGCTGACGGCGTGTTCGCCGTGGATCACGCCTTCGTAGCCTTCAATACCGGTCAGGGCCAGGGCCGGTTGGGCCTTGATCGCCTTGGCCAGCTCGCGCACTTCCTGTTCGCTGCGGCACCCGCAACGGCCGCCGACCACGCCGTATTCGATCATCACGTTCAGGCGCAGGCCACGGGCGGCAAAAAACAGACCCAGGTCAGCGACGTTGTCCGGGTGATCGACCATGCAGTGGAAGTCAAACTCCGGGTCCGCCAGCAGGTCGGCGATCAGCGCCATGTTCGGCGCGCCCACCAGTTGGTTGGCCATCAACACGCGGCGCACGCCGCCGGCGTAGGCGGCGCGGGTCTGCACGGCATTGGCCAGGGTGATGCCCCAGGCGCCCGCCTCGATCTGACGCTGGAACAGCGCCGGCATCATGCTGGTTTTGCCATGGGGCGCGAGCTGCGCACCGCTGTTGCTGACAAACGCCTGCATCCAGCGAATGTTGTGTTCCAGCGCGTCACGGTGCAGCACCAGGGCCGGCAGGCTGACGTCGCGCACCAGGTGGGCACCGACGGCAGCGGCGCCTTTTTCAACGGCATTGAGGGCAGACATGAAGTACTCCTATTCGTTGATTCGCCGGGCCAGGTGGTTGGCGCTGTCGATCAACACCCGGCGATAGTCGTTGTAGTTTTTGATCGCATCGGCGCGCGGCGCAACGATGCACAAGGTCGCAATGCTGATGCCCTGCGCGTCCCGCACCGGGGCGGCAAAACAATGGGTGAAGGTGTCGGCCACGCTGTCGAAGGAGAAAAACCCATCGAGGGTGGCCTGACGAATTTGTGCCAGAAAGGTTTCCAGTGGCAGGCGCTGGCCATCCGGCAGGATGAAGTCGTCGTAGTCGATCAGGTCGATGATCTGCTGGTCGCTCAAGTGCCCCAGCAGCAAGCGCCCGGAAGCGGTCCAGGGGATGGGCGCGTTTTCGCCGATGTCCGAGGAAATACGAAAATGCCGCTCGCCTTCGCGCATCAGCGCCACCGTGTATTTGCGCCCGTTGAGCAGGCACATCTGCGCGGTTTCATGGGTCTGGCTGACGATCTCCTGCAAGGCGTGGTCGGCCTCGCGGGTCAGGTCGAAATGGCGCAGGTGCGCCTGGCCGAGAAAGTACAGCTGGCGGCCGAGGTAGACGTGACCGTCCTTGCCCACCGTTTCCAGGATGCGCCGCTCGAGCAAGGACGCAACCAGTTCATAGACGGTGGATTTGGGGCTGCCGATGCCACTGGCAATATCATTCGGGCGCAGGGGCTGGCCGATCTCCTTGAGAAAATCGAGGATATCGAATGCACGGTCCAGTCCTTTGGCGCGGCGTTTGATGGTGTCTTCGGTCATGGCAATTTCGGTCCCGGTAAAAGGTGTTGCTATCAACACAGATCCCCTGTGGGAGCGGGCTTGCTCGCGAATGCGGTGGATCAGTTATAAATGCATTCGCTGACACTCCGCTTTCGCGAGCAAGCCCGCTCCCACATTTGATCTACGTTGGCGTCAAGAGAGGAGCATTTAGCCTTTTTTCTTGTAGGCCACGCAATCGATCTCGACCTTGCAGTCCACCATCATGTTGGCCTGCACACAGGCGCGTGCCGGGGCGTGTTCCGGGGTGAAGTACTCGCCGAACACTTTGTTGAAGCTCCAGAAGTCCCGTGGGTCTTCCAGCCATACGCCGACGCGCACCACATCTTTGAGTTCGTACCCGGCCTCTTCCAGAATCGCCACCACGTTGCGCATGGTCTGACGAGTTTGTTCGATGATACCGCCGGTGATAATTTCACCGTCCACCGCCGGCACCTGGCCCGAGACGTAGAGCCAGCCGTCGGCTTCCACAGCGCGAGCGAAAGGACGCGGCTGACCGCCGCCGGCAGTGCTACCGGCACCGTAACGAGTAATGCTCATAAAAATTGCTCCTGATTAAAAACGAATATTCTTCAAAAATTCCGCCAGGCGCGGCGATTGCGGGCGTTCGAAGATGTCCTTCGGCGCGCCCTGCTCTTCAATGCGGCCCTGGTTCATGAAGACGATCTTGTCCGACACTTCATAGGCAAAGCGCATTTCGTGGGTGACCAGCAACATGGTCATGCCCTCTTCCGCCAGGCCCTTGATCACACTGAGCACCTCCCCCACCAACTCCGGGTCGAGGGCCGAGGTCACTTCATCAAACAGCATCAGGCTGGGGTTCATGGCAATGGCGCGGGCAATCGCCACACGCTGCTGCTGACCGCCGGAAAGTTGACCGGGGAAGTGATTGCGCCGTTCCAGCAAGCCCACGCGGTCCAGCCATTTTTCGGCCAGCGCCACGGCTTCGTCCTTGCCCATTTTCTTGACCTTGAGCAGGCCGAGGGTGACGTTTTGCAACGCGGTCAGATGCGGAAACAGGTTGAATTGCTGGAAGGCCATGCCGGTCATCGCACGGTGCTGGGCAATCACCCGTTCGGGGTGACGCACACGTTTGCCGGCGATTTCGCTGTAGCCGATGGACTCACCGTCCAGGCTGATCTGCCCGCCCTGGAACTCTTCGAGCAGGTTGACGCAACGCAGCAAGGTGGTCTTGCCCGAGCCGCTGGAGCCGATCAACGTCACCACGTTGCCGCGCTGCATGGACAGGTCAACGCCCTTGAGCACTTCGACCTGGCCATATTGTTTACGCAGGCCACGAATGTTCAGCAGCGGTTGGTTGGTTTGAGGTTGGTTCATGGCAAGGCCACCCGCTTTTCAATGTAGCGCCCGAATAACTCGATGGCGTAGTTGATGACAAAGAACAGAAACCCGGCGAACAGATAGAACTCCAGGGTCATGAAGGTACGTGCGATGACTTGCTGGGTGCTGAGCAACAGTTCGGCCACGCCGATCACCGAGAGCAAAGTCGAGGCCTTGACGATTTCGGTGGAGGAATTGACCCAGGTCGGCAGGATCTGGCGCAACGCCTGGGGCAACAGCACGTAGGTCAGTGACTGTTTGAACGTCAGCCCAATCGCCCGGCCCGCTTCCAGTTGCCCACGGGGAATGGCTTGCAGCGCGCCGCGCACGATTTCCGATACGTGGGAGCCACAGAACAACGTCAAACCGACCGCGCCGGCCTGGAATGCGGTGATCTGCCAACCCAGCGCCGGCAGCATGTAAAAACACGCCAGCACCAGCACAAACACCGGCGTACCGCGTACCAGGTCGACGTACAGACGAAACGGCGCGCGCATCCAGAACTTGCCGTAGGTGAGAATCAACCCGGCAAAAATACCGATCAGCGTGCCAAAGATAATCGCCAGCACCGAGCAATAAATACTGGTTTGAAACCCTGCCCAGAGGGTATCCCGGGCGATCCACAATTCATGCAGCCAGCTTGGGGACTCGTACATGCAAACCCTCCTTAACGACGGATCGCCAAACGCTGTTCCAGGTAACGGAGCAGCATGGCAATGAGGTAACAGGCCGCCACGTAGAGCGCGGTCGTGACCATCCAGGTTTCAATCACCCGGTAGCTTTCGACGTTGATCTTGCGGGCGTAATAGGTCAGCTCCGGCACCGCAATCGCGGCCGCCAGCGACGTGTCCTTGAACAGCGAAATAAAGTTGTTCGACAGCGCCGGCAACACGTTGCGCAGCATCACCGGCACGCTGATGTAGGCGCGAATACGCCACTCACCCAAGCCAATGGCCAAGCCGGCTTCACGCAAACCCTTGGGAATATTCAACAGCCCGGCGCGGAACACTTCGGTCAGGTAAGCACCGGCATATAACGACAGAGTGATGATGAACGAGGGGATCTTGTCGAGCCGAATCCCAAGCGAGGGCAGTGCAAAGTAAATCAACAGGATCAGCACGAGGATCGGCGTATTGCGGATCACCGTCACATACACCGAGGCGAAGACTCGCAACGCGCGGTGTTTGGACAGCATCGCAAACGCCATCATCAGGCCGATCACGCAACCGATGGCGATCGACAGCAAGGCCAGTTCAAGGCCCAGGCCGAGCCCCGCCAGCAAGCTGGGGAAATCACGCCACACGGCGGCAAAGTTCAACTGATAGTTCATGGTGGGCAGTACCTGATTGGGGCGCCGTCAGCGACGCCCCAGGATTTACGATTTACTTGAACTCAACCGGGAAGCCGATCGCAGGTTCCGGCAAATCCACACCGAACCATTGTTTGAACGAGGCTTTGTAGGCCGGGAATTCCACGCCGGTCATGGCTTCATGCAGCGCGGTGTTGACGAAGTTCAGCCAATCCTGATCGCCACGCTTGACCGCGCACGCGTAGGTTTGCGGGCTCCAGGCGTAAGTCGGGCTGCGGTAGCGGCCCGGGTTTTGCACCATCAGGTACTTGACCGAAGACTGGTCGGTGGCGGCGGCATCGGCACGGCCGGAGTTCACCGCCTGGTACATCAGGTCGACGCTGTCGTACTGGTCGACCTTGGCTTTTGGCAGGGCCTGGTGCACCAGTTCCTCGGCATACACGTTTTGCAGCACGGCCACGGTCACGTCATCGCCAGCCGCTTGCAGGTCTTCGATTTCTTTGTATTTGCTGTTGTTCGGCAGCAACAGGCCCACGCCTTCGCGGTAGTACGGCAGGGTAAAGGCAACCTGCTGCGCACGGCTGGCAGTGACGGTGATGAACTGGCAACTCATGTCGACCTTGTCGGTCAGCAGGTTGGGAATACGCGCATCGGACGACTGCACCACAAACTCGACCTTGGTCGGGTCGTTGAACAAGCCTTTAGCCACGATGCGGCCGATGTCGATATCAAAACCCTGCAACTTGCCATCCGCTCCCTGGAAGTGCCACGGCGCATTGGTACTGCCTGTACCCACGATGAGATGCCCACGCTTGAGCACATCATCGAGCTTGCTGTCCGCCGCGTGCACAACGCTTGCGAGGGAAGCCGATGCGGCGAAGAGAAAAACACACGCTTTAAACACGGAAGGTCGGTGATGCATGACAAGCACTCCAGGAGTTGTGTATTCCGCTATACCGGAACTTAGTATGTAACAACGGAATAGACAGCAGAAAGTGTGCCACACGCGCTAACAGAAAAATATGCCAGGGATAAATTCGTTTTAAATCAAATAGATAGTAAACCGGCCAGGACGCGGCGATACGCCAGCATTTCGACTCGGCTTGCTACCCCAGGCCCCACACGCCGGTGACAGGCCCCAATCGAGTGCGCCACAACGGTGTTACCGCGCACCTTTGCAGTGCGCGCGCGCCGTGGATAAATCCTCACACTGGACTAGCCTTTGCACATCCACGCCAACAAGGACGCCCTTGCCCATGAAGCTCAGTCTCGCTCTGGTTTTGCTTTCATTGCTGGCCGCCGGCAGCGCTTCGGCCGCCAACGACCGTCACGACTGCACTGCAGAACTGCAAAAGCTCAAGGAAGCCTTCAGCACTGACTACACCAGCCAGAACCACCACGGATACCGGCGGGCCAAGGCCTCGAGGGATAACGAGGAATACAGGAAGTGTGCAAGCCAGGCGCGCAAGGCCCGCGAGCGCGTGGAGCGGGACAAGGATGCGTGAGCGCGTCTACCTGTGAAGGTTGACAGTAGACGCTGACGATCTCTCGATTTAGCGTACCCGCAAGCTGTTGGCCGGGCACACTAGGAGATCATCATGGGCGCTGCACACACGGTTATTCATGACCTTGACGAATACCAACGCATCCTGAAAGAACACCCGCTGGTTATCGTGCTGTTTACCTCACCTTGCTGCCCGGCCTGCATGGGGGCTGGCCAACGCTTTAATCGCATAGCCGAAAAATACGCCGGCCGCGTGAAATGCCTGCTGTTGGACACGACCCAAACCCCCAAAATCGATGGCGTAGACGGCACACCCACACTGGTGGTGTACAAAAATGCCCTTGAGGCTGAAAACCTCAAGGGCATCGGTGAGCCGCAAGATCAGGAAGAATTCCTGGAGGATGTGTTCAGCGACTACGCACCAGCAACACCTGCGTCACCCGACGCTCCTCAACCGCCGCGACAGTCAACCGCCAGCCCTCGTGCTCCAGGCTATCACCCACCACAGGCAGACGGTCGAGCAGGCTCATCACCAACCCGGCGAGGGTTTGATAGTCCAGGGTCGCGGCAGCCTTGAAGCCGGTACGCTGGCGCACCAGGTTAAGGTTCAAGGCGCCATTGGCGCGGTAGCCCTCGCCTTCCTCGACAATATCCGGCCCTTCGATTTCGCTGGCATCAGGCAATTCACCGGCGATGGACTCGAGAATGTCGGTCATGCTCAACACGCCCATGAAGTCGCCGAATTCGTTGATCACGAAGGCAATGTGGGTCGACTCCTGGCGCATTTGCTCCAGGGCGTTAAGGATCGAAAAGCTCTCCAGCAAATTGACCGCCCGGCGCGCCAGGTGCTCAAGGTTCGGCTCGTTACCGGCCAGGTATTCCTTGAGCAGTTCCTTTTTATGCACAAACCCTAAAGGCTCATCCACAGCACCGTTGCGGATCAACGGCAGGCGCGAATAGGACGAATGCATCAGTTTTTGCCGGATGGTGTCGGCGTCGTCCGCCAGATCGATACAGTCGACCTTGGCCCGTGGCGTCATCAAGGTGCGGATCGGCCGCTCGGCCAATTGCAATACGCCGCTGATCATCACACGTTCACGTCGATCAAACAGCGGGCCTTGGCTGGCATCCGGCTCGCCCAGCAGGTCAGCGACGTCATCATCCACGCCCTCCACCGCCAAACTGCGGCCACCGAGCAAACGCATCACCGCATGGGCGGTACGCTGGCGCACCGGCAAGGTGCCTTGCGCCGACTTCTTGCGACGCGCACGCGCCAACTGGTTGAACAACTCCACCACAATCGAGAAGCCCATGGCCGCATACAGGTAGCCTTTAGGCACATGGAAACCCAAGCCTTCGGCGGTCAGCACCAGGCCGATCATCATCAAGAAGCTCAGGCACAGCATGATCACCGTCGGGTGCGAGTTGACGAAACGCGTCAGCGGTTTGCTCGCCACGATCATCAGACCGATGGAGAAGACCACGGCGATCATCATCACCGCCAGCTCATCGACCATGCCCACGGCCGTCACCACCGCATCCAGCGAGAACACCGCGTCGAGTACCACGATTTGCGCGACGATCGGCCAGAACATCGCGTAAGTGGCATTGCCGGTGCGTTGCGCCACATGCCCCTCAAGGCGCTCATGCAATTCCATGGTGGCTTTGAACAACAGGAACACACCGCCAAACAACATGATCAGGTCACGCCCGGAGAAGCCTTTGCCGAACACCTCGAACAACGGCTGGGTGAGCGTCACCATCCACGAAATACTCGCCAGCAAGCCCAGGCGCATCAGCAATGCCAGGGACAGCCCGATCAACCGGGCGCGGTCGCGCTGCTCCGGCGGCAACTTGTCGGCCAAAATCGCGATAAACACCAGGTTGTCGATGCCCAGCACCAGTTCCAGCACAATCAAGGTCAACAGGCCGAGCCAGGCCGTTGGATCCGCTAACCATTCCATTTATAAAAGTCTCGTAGTTGATTTCAGAATGCCGGACACGGCAAGGCGCGGTCAGGGGACCGGGACAAGGTTAGCAGTCGGAATACGGGGTGCTTGAGCAGGAACGGCGACAGTGAATGTCTTGGGGAAAGACGACTGGGAGGCTCCGAGAGGGTGTTCATGCAAGTCCTGCAATGGGAAAAGGACTTGAATCGTACAGTCGAAACTTAAATTTCCTACAATGTAAAACTATTACAAGATCTGTATTTCAAGCGCATACACAACTGGTGTGGGGGTTGGGCTGCTTTATCTGGGGGCATATCCGTTATTTAAGTCACGGCGGCCTGAAAGCCGACCAGAGTAATTGAATCAAAAGCCAAAGCAAGAGCCTATCTACCTGATGCACCGCGGTCTGAATGTGGGAGCCAGCGCTGATCAGGATTTACGCGTGGCATCATCCAGCGCCAGAATCGTGTGCGCATTCGTCACCGTGGTCGCCAACGTATTGATCACCCCCGAGCGCAACGCACCCAAGGTCGCTGCCGCCTTGGTGTTCTCGCTGGCAATCGCTACCACATCCGGGATGCGAAACAATTCCTGCACGGTCAACCCGATCACTCGCCCTTGAATCGCGTTGACCGCCGGCTGCCCATGAATGTCGATAAAGTCATAGCCCATCATGTCGCCCACGGTGCCGGACAGGCGCGCCTGGGCAATTTCCTGCGGGGAGAACCAGCCCATGCGCACCATGTTGCTGTTCTCGCTCATGTCACCAATGCCGATCAGCGCAATGTCCGCTCGCCGCGCGCGATCAAGGGTTGAGCGCACCGTGTCATTGTTGATCAGCACGCCGCGCAATTCCGGGTTGGCCACCAGTGCAGGCGCATACAAACTTTCACTCTCGCCACCAAAACGCAGGGCCAGGCGTCGGCAGATATGGTCGGGATTCATGTATTCGCCCGCCTTGAGCGAACCACCGATGGCGCAGACAAATGTGCAGTTGCGCGTCACCGGCAAAAACACGTTGTCGGCCACCGCGCCGACGTTACGGCCCATGCCGACGGCGACGATCATGCCGTCGCTCAAGGTTCTATTCAGGTAGTTGGCCACCAGGCTGGCGACGGCCGAGCGCTGGGTGTCGGGTTCGCTGTGGTCGACCGCGATCAACGCGCGGTCGAGCTTGAAGCGCTCCACCAGCGCGCGCTCCAGTTCGTTGTTCATCGCCGGGTGCTGCAACACCCGCACCTCGACAATCCCTTCATCGCGCGCACGTTTGAGCAAGCGGCTGACTTTGGCCCGCGACAGGTCGAAGCGCTTGGCAATCGCCTCCTGAGTGACGTTCTCAAGGTAATAGAGCATCGCCACTTCGGTCATCTGATCGATATCGCTGGCGATGCGCTGGGTACTGTCACTCATGGGGACGGGCTTCCGTTTCGGCGTCAAAGGCGCATTCTCCCGACTCTTGCCCCGTCCCGTCCACTACTGATGCCCATCGCGCTCGATCGCGTTGATACGCTCGACCTTGGCCCCGGAACGCGCCGCCTCGAACTCCGACTCCAGAAACGATTTGACGATGCTTTTGGCCAGCTCGGCGCCGATCACCCGCGCGCCAATAGACAGGATTTGCGCATCGTTGCTCTTGCGTGCGCGCTCCGCCGAGTAGGTGTCATGGGCCTGGGCCGCGCGGATGCCCAGCACCTTGTTGGCCGAAATAGCCATACCAATCCCGGTGCCACACACCAGCACCCCGAGGCGTTGCTGCCCGGCATTGATGGCGGTAGCCACTGCCAGCGCGATATCCGGGTACAGCACCGGCGCGGTGGAATGGGTGCCGAAGTCGGTCACCGGGTAACCCAGCGCCTCGATATGGCGCTTTAACAGCTCTTTGAGCTCAAAACCCGCTTCATCGCATCCGATAGCCACCGGGAAAGGTGTGTTCATGGCGTTTGGCTCCGCTGCCGTTTAGGTGCTTTAGACTGATCATATGATCAATCAATGAAATTTCGCTCAGTTATTTCTCGAGCATTACGCCCTCTCTGTCAAGCGGGTTTTAGCTGACCTCCCAGTCAAAGCCGTCTAAACAGGCCAGTTTTGCGCAAACAAGCGTATTTATAACTTTTTAATGAAAGCGATTGACTGATCAGAATTTCATTTGATACACATATGATCACAGCGAAACATGACTGTGCGACCTAATAAGAATTCACAGCACGAGGACACGCCGATGGCCACGCCATTACTGCTCCAGGCTGAACACCTCGCCAAGGCTTACGCCGGGGTGCCTGCCCTGCGTGACGGGCGCCTTTCCCTGCGGGCCGGCAGCGTGCATGCGTTGTGCGGCGGCAATGGCGCCGGCAAGTCGACGTTCCTGAGTATCCTGATGGGCATTACCCAGCGTGACGCCGGAACCATCCTGCTCAACGGCACGCCCGTCCAGTTCAACCGCCCAAGTGAAGCGCTGGCGGCGGGGATCGCGATGATCACCCAAGAGCTGGAACCCATCCCTTACATGACCGTCGCCGAAAATATCTGGCTGGGCCGAGAACCGCGCCGCGCCGGCTGCATTGTCGACAGCAAGACCCTCAACCGCCGCACCCGCGAGCTGCTCGAAAGCCTGGAATTCGAGGTCGACGCCACCAGCCCCATGCACCGCCTGAGCGTGGCGCAGATCCAACTGGTGGAAATCGCCAAGGCGTTCAGCCATGACTGCCAGGTGATGATCATGGACGAGCCGACTTCGGCGATCGGCGAGCGCGAAGCGGAAACCCTGTTCAAGGCCATCCGCCGCCTGACTGCAAGAGGCGCCGGCATCGTTTATGTGTCGCACCGCTTGAGCGAGCTGGCGCAGATCGCCGACGCGTACAGCATCTTCCGTGACGGCGCCTTTGTGGAAAGCGGGCGCATGGCCGATATCGACCGCAACCATTTGGTGCGCGGGATTGTCGGCCAGGAGCTGACACGCATCGACCATAAAGTCGGCCGCGAATGCGCCGCCACCACCTGCCTGCAAGTCGACAACCTGAGCCGCAATGGCGAGTTCCACGACATCAGCCTGCAACTGCGCCAGGGCGAAATCCTCGGCATTTATGGGCTGATGGGTTCGGGGCGCAGCGAGTTTCTCAACTGCATCTATGGGTTGACGGTCGCGGACTCCGGCAGCGTGACCCTGCAAGGTAAGCCCATGCCCATCGGCCTGCCCAAAGCCACGATCAACGCCGGCATGTCGCTGGTCACCGAAGACCGCAAAGACAGCGGCCTGGTGCTTACCGGCAGCATTCTGTCCAACATTGCGCTGTCGGCCTACAAGCGCCTGTCGAGTTGGTCGCTGATCAATGCGCGCAAGGAAACCCAATTGGCCGAAACCATGGTCAAGCGCCTGCAGATCAAGACCAGTTCCCTGGAACTGCCGGTGGCCTCCATGAGCGGCGGCAACCAGCAGAAAGTCGTGCTCGCCAAATGCCTGTCGACCGAGCCGGTGTGCCTGCTCTGCGACGAGCCAACCCGCGGCATCGATGAAGGCGCCAAGCAGGAGATCTACCACCTGCTCGACCAGTTCGTGCGCGCCGGTGGCGCTGCCATTGTGGTGTCGTCCGAAGCCCCGGAACTGCTGCACTTGAGTGATCGCATCGCCGTATTCAAGGGCGGCCGGCTGGTGACTATCAGCACCGACACCGCCCTTTCCCAGGAAGCCTTGTTGAGTCTTGCCTCATGAATGCCAAAACCATCGCACCGCCCATGACCACCGCGCCGCGCAATCGCCTGCGCTTGTCCCTCGACCGCTTCGGCCTACCGCTGGTGTTTATCCTGCTGTGCGTGGTGATGGCGTTTTCCAGCGAATACTTCATGACCTGGCGCAACTGGATGGACATCCTGCGCCAGACCTCGATCAACGGCATCCTCGCCGTGGGCATGACCTACGTGATCCTCACCAAAGGTATCGACCTGTCGGTGGGTTCGATTCTGGCCTTTGCCGGGTTGTGCAGCGCCATGGTCGCGACCCAGGGTTATGGCCTGCTGGCGGCAGTCAGTGCGGGGATGTTTGCCGGCGCAATGCTCGGCGTGGTCAATGGCTTCATGGTCGCCAACCTGTCGATCCCGCCGTTCGTGGCCACCCTGGGCATGCTCAGCATTGCGCGCGGCATGACCTTCATCCTCAACGACGGCAGCCCGATCACCGACCTGCCCGACGCCTACCTGGCGCTGGGCATCGGCAAGATCGGCCCGATTGGCGTGCCCATCGTTATCTTCGCGGTGGTCGCGCTGATCTTCTGGATGGTGCTGCGCTACACCACGTACGGACGCTACGTGTACGCGGTGGGTGGCAATGAAAAGAGCGCGCGCACCTCGGGTATCGGCGTGCGCAAGGTGATGTTTTCGGTGTACGTGGTCTCGGGTTTGCTCGCCGGGCTGGCCGGTGTAGTGCTGTCGGCACGCACCACCTCCGCCCTGCCCCAGGCCGGGGTTTCCTATGAGCTGGACGCGATTGCCGCCGTGGTGATCGGCGGCACCAGCCTGTCAGGCGGCACCGGCAGCATTGTCGGCACATTGTTTGGTGCGCTGCTGATCGGCGTGATCAACAACGGGCTGAACCTGCTCGGCGTGTCCTCCTATTACCAACAGGTCGCCAAGGGCCTGATCATCGTGTTCGCAGTACTGATCGACGTGTGGCGCAAGAAAAAACGCTAGAGAACGACCCACAACAATAACCGGAGTTCTACTCATGAAACTTGGTACCACTTTGGCCGCCGCGGCGACCCTCACCCTGCTCGCCAGCAGCATTGCCTTTGCCGCCGACGGCAAGACCTACAAGATCGGCGCCGCCGTCTACGGCCTCAAGGGCCAGTTCATGCAGAACTGGGTCCGTGAGCTCAAGGAGCACCCGGCGGTCAAGGACGGCACCGTGCAACTGACGGTGTTCGACGGCAACTACGATGCCCTGACCCAGAACAACCAGATCGAAAACATGGTGACCCAGCACTACGACGCCATCCTGTTCGTGCCGATCGACACCAAGGCCGGCGTCGGCACAGTGAAAGCCGCCATGAGCAACGACGTAGTAGTCATCGCCTCCAATACGAAAGTAGCCGATGCCTCCGTGCCTTATGTGGGTAACGACGACGTGGAAGGCGGCCGCCTGCAGGCCCAGGCCATGGTCGACAAGCTCAAGGGCGAAGGCAATGTGGTGATCATCCAGGGGCCGATTGGCCAGTCGGCGCAGATCGACCGCGAGAAAGGCGAACTGGAAGTGCTGAGCAAACACCCGGACATCAAGATCATCGAGAAAAAGACCGCCAACTGGGACCGCGCCCAAGCCCTGACCCTTACCGAAGACTGGCTGAACGCGCACCCCAAAGGCATCAAGGGCGTGATCGCGCAAAACGACGACATGGCCCTGGGTGCCGTGCAGGCGCTGAAGTCCCACGGGTTGACTTCCAAGGACGTGCCGGTCACCTCAATCGACGGCATGCCTGACGCGATCCAGGCGGCGAAAAAAGACGAAGTCACCACCTTCCTGCAAGACGCCCAGGCCCAATCCCAAGGCGCGCTGGATGTGGCGTTGCGCGCACTGGCGGGCAAGGACTACAAGCCGCAGTCGGTGATCTGGGAGCGCTACGGCAAGGACGTGAAATGGGGCGATGGCACCGCCAAGAACTACATCCTGCCGTGGGTGCCGGTGACCAACGCGAATGCCGATGCGCTGTACCAGCAGGTCAGTGGCAGTAAATAACGGTCTCGACCTGTCAACGCATTCCAAATGTGGGAGCGGGCTTGCTCGCGAAGGCGGTGGATCAGCCAACTGATAGGCCGCCTGACACACCGTATTCGCGAGCAAGCCCGCTCCCACATTGGATCTTCATCGCTCTTCAGAGGGAGTCATTAATGTCTGGATTCTGGAACCAAGCCTTCGATCTCACCGGCCGTTGCGCGGTGATCACCGGCGGCGCCGCCGGCATTGGCCTGGCCTGCGCCCACCTGCTGGTGGAGCGCGGCGCCCGCGTGGCCCTGCTCGACCGCGACCCAGCGGTGGTGCACGTCGCGGCCAGCCTGGGCGACGGGCACCTGGGTATTGCCGTCGACCTCGGCCAGATCGGCCAGATACAGCGCACCATCGACAGCGTATTCGAACACTTCCAGCGCATCGATTACCTGATCAACAGCGCCGGCGTGGTGTTGCTGGACAAGGCCGTCGACGTCAGCGAAAGCGCCTGGGACACCACCCTGGACATCAACCTCAAGGCCAGCTTCTTCGTGGCCCAGGCCTGCGCCAGACACATGTTGGCGCAGGGCAGCGGGCGCATCGTCAACCTGGCCTCCCAGGCCTCCGTGATTGGCCTGGACCGTCACGTCGCCTACTGCGCGAGCAAGGCCGCCATCGTCGGCATGACCAAAGTGCTCGCCATGGAATGGGCGCCACAGATCAACGTCAACGCCATCTCCCCCACCATCGTCGAGACCGCCCTGGGCAAAAAAGCCTGGGCCGGTGAAGTGGGTGAGAAGGCCAAATTGCAGATCCCGGCGGGCCGCTTTGCCCAGCCGGAAGAAATCGCCGGGCTGGCACTGTACCTGCTCAGCGACGCCGCGCAGATGATCACCGGCGCCAACATGGTGATCGATGGCGGCTACAGCATTCAGTAATTCATCTTTTGTCGTGAGGTTTTTGTCATGTCCACCGTCACCGAACGCACACCTGAACAATTGTCCCCGGTCATCCCGAAAACCATGCAGGCCGTAGTCTGCCACGGGCCGGAAGACTACCGCCTGGAAACCGTCGACGTGCCCACGCCAGGCCCCGACGAGATTCTCACCAAAGTCGAGCTGTGCGGCATCTGCATGGGTGACATCAAGACCTATCGCGGCGCGCCGTCGTTCTGGGGCGACGCCGAGCAACCACGCTATGTGAAGCCACCGATGATTCCCGGGCACGAGTTCGTCTGCCGCGTGGTCGCCCTCGGCCCAGGTGCAGAAAAACGTGGCGTGGCAGTCGGCGACCGGGTGATCTCCGAGCAGATCGTGCCGTGCTGGGGCTGCCGTTTCTGCAACCACGGCCAGTACTGGATGTGCCAGAAGCACGACCTGTATGGCTTCCAGAACAATGTGCAGGGCGCCATGGCCCAATACATGATCTTCACCAAGGAAGGCATCATCCACAAAGTGCCGGAATCCATCGCCCCGGATGAAGCGATTTTGATCGAGCCGCTGGCCTGCTCGCTGCACGCGGCCGAACGCGCGAATGTCGACCATGACGACGTGGTGGTGGTCGCCGGTGCCGGCACCTTGGGCCTGGGCATTATCGGTGCGGTGCGCTTGCGCAACCCGAAAAAACTCATCGTGCTGGACATGAAACCCGAACGCGCCGCCCTCGCCCTGCGCATGGGTGCCGACGAGGTATGGAACCCGGCTGAAGTCGACGTGATGGCCAAGATCCGCGCAATTACCGACGGTTATGGTTGCGACATTTATATCGAAGCCACCGGGCACCACAAGGCGGTGAACCAGGGCCTGGCGATGCTGCGCAAGCTGGGGCGTTTCGTCGAATTCAGCGTGTTTAATGACGAGGCCACGGTAGATTGGTCGATCATCGGCGACCGCAAGGAACTGGATATTTTGGGTTCACACCTGGGGCCGTACATGTACCCGCGCGCCATCGATTTTATCGGTAACCGCAAGATCGATATGCGCGACGTAGTGACCCACAAGTTCGCATTGGCGGACTTCAAGGAAGCATTTGCGGTGATGGAGCGTGGGGACAAGTCGCTCAAAGTAGTCCTCGAACCTTAAGAACACTACACACCCAAATGTGGGAGCGGGCTTGCTCGCGAAGACGGCGTGCCAGTCAACACAGGTATCAACTGAACCACCGCTTTCGCGAGCAAGCCCGCTCCCACATTAGATTGTTGTTGCCCTTCAAGAACAAGAACAGGAACCCGCGTTATGAATCGAGTCATCAACGATCCGGACCACGTGGTCGAGGACATGCTGCGCGGCATCCTGGTCGCGCACCCTGAGCTGCGCCAATACGAAACCAACCCAAGGGTCATCACCAAGGCCAAGCCTTCGGCAACCGGCCGTGTCGGCATTGTCACCGGCGGCGGCTCCGGCCATGAACCGGCCTTTCTCGGCTACGTCGGCCCAGGCCTGGTGGACGCCGTGGCCGTCGGCGAGATCTTCTCCTCGCCCACCGCCAAGAGCTTTTTCGACGCCTTCCGCGCCGCCGACCATGGTGCGGGCGTGGCCTGCCTGTACGGCAACTACGCCGGTGACAACATGAACGTGAAGCTGGCAATGAAAATGGCCGCCAGCAAAGACATGCGCATCCGCACCGTGGTCGCCAATGACGACGTGGCTTCCGCACCCAAGGCCGATATCGCCAAGCGCCGTGGCGTGGCCGGCGAAATCTTCATGTGGAAGATCGGCGGCGCTGCGGCTGCCCAGCATTACGACCTGGATGGCGTGATTCGCGTCGCACAGAAAACCGTGGATAACTGCCGCTCCATCGGCATCGGCCTCACGCCCTGCACCATTGCGGCCGTGGGCAAGCCGAACTTCCAGATTCCCGACGGCCAGATGGAACTGGGCATCGGCCATCACGGCGAACCGGGCATTGAAGTGATCGCCATCGAACCGGCTGCCGCCATGGCTGAACGCATGCTCGCGCCGATCCTGGCAGACCGCGATTTCAGCCAGGACGACAGCGTGGTGGTGCTGGTTTCTGGCCTTGGCGCTACGCCGGTGATGGAGTTGTATGTGTTCTACGCCGAGGTCGAAAGCCAACTCAAGGCCAAGGGCCTGAAGATTCACCGTTGCTACGTCGGCAACTACTTCACCTCCCTGGAAATGATGGGCGTAACCCTGACCCTGCTCGGCCTCGACGCAGAGCTTAAAACCCTGATCGACCAACCCTGCCGTTCCATCGGCATGACCCAGGCGGAGTGAACCATGAGCCAGCACTTTTCCACCCGCGACGGCAGCGCCATTGTCGCTGACCTGGTCAGCGTGATCGTGGCCAACCGTGAATACCTCAGTGAAATCGACGGCGCCATTGGCGACGGCGACCACGGCATCAACATGGCCAAGGGCTTTGCCCATTGCGGGCGCAGCCTCGAAGGCCGCCAGCTGGCCCTGGCCGAAGCCCTGGATGAACTGACCCTGAGCCTGATGGAAGGCATCGGCGGCTCCATGGGACCGCTGTATGGCAGCCTGTTTATCGGCATGGCCGATGAGGTGCGCAACAGCGAGGCGATCGACGCGGCAACCTTTGCCCACTTGCTGCGCGGCGGCTTGACCTCGTTGCAGGACATCACAGAAGCAGGCGTGGGCGACAAGTGCTTGATGGACACGCTGATCCCGGCGGTCGAGGCCTTTGAGCGTGCGCATGCCGGTGGCGCTTCTTTCAACGATGCGCTGGAGGCGATGAAAACCGCCGCGTCCCAAGGGCGCGATTCGACCAAAGACCTGATCGCTAAAATCGGCCGCGCCAGCCGCCTGGGCGAGCGCTCGCTGGGCGTACTGGATGCCGGGGCGGTGTCGTGCTGCCTGATCCTCACCCGCCTGGCCGATTCCGTGCAGCCACGGCTGACTGCTTGACCTGCTGGATATACCGCGCCACCGCCGGCGCTTTTTCAAAGCGCCGGTGAATCAGCGACAGCCACGACGAGGCCTCACTGCCCTGAATCGACCGATACACAACACCCGGCAAACTCACGTGCCCGACCATCGACGCCGGCACCACCGCCACGCCCTGCCCTAACGACACCAATGCCACCACTGCGACCAGGCCGCCCGGCTGCGGCCCCAGGCTCGGCGCGAAACCACCCTGCGCCGCAACATGCAAAGTGCCGCTGATTTGTTCCGGCAATATAAACGTCTCGTTTTGCAGGTGTTCGCAGCCAATGACCTTAAGCCCCAGCAGCCAGGAGTCCTGAGGCAGCGCCAACACGAAGCCTTCGCTGTGCAGGCGCACTGCCTCTACACCGTCAGGCAAGGTCATGGGCGAGCGGATATAGCCGATGTCATAACGCCCGTCGGCCACCGCGCCGGGCAAGGACGCCATGGCGCATTCGCGCACATTCACGCTCACATCGGGAAACGCCTGGCCGAACGCCTGCATCTGTTTTTGCAGCAGCCCCGAATACACCGCCGACGCCACATAGCCCAATTCGATATGCCCGATTTCCCCGCGCCCGGCGCGCTGCGCGTTGCGTTGGGCGAACTCGAATTGGCGCACGGTGGCCTCGGCCTCGATCAGCAGGGCCGCACCGGCTTCGGTGAGGCTGACCTCACGTTGCTGACGGATAAACAGGCGCGTGCCCAGCGTGGCTTCCATGTCCTGGATCTGTCGGCTCAAGGTCGGTGGCGCGATACCCAGTTGCTCAGCCGCTCGGGTGAAATTGCGCTGCCTGGCGACGGCGAGGAAGTAGCGGAAATGGCGGATTTCCATTCAGGCATTAGCTCAAAGGTAATGAAGTGAATGTTACCAGCTAATAAAGCGAGCCTTAGCCAGGGATAAGCTCAGCGTACACCCACACTGAGGCGCCTGCGATGCACATTAATGGTCTTTCCCACATTACCTGTAAGGCAATCAAGCCATGAGCCAGGTCACCCCGCGCCTCACCCTGCTGACCGCCTCCGGCGTCTGCTCGCTGATTGTGCTCGACACTAATATCGTTGCCGTCACCCTGCCGAGCATCGCGCGCGACCTGGGGGCGAATTTCGCCGATATCGAGTGGGTGGTCAGTGCCTATATGCTGGCGTTCGCCGCGTTATTGCTGCCCGCCGGCAGCATCGCCGACCGCTTTGGTCGCAAGCGGTCGCTGATCTGGGGCTTGAGCATTTTCATCCTTGCCTCCCTGGGCTGTGGCGCTGCACCGAATGCGTTGTTGCTGGACATTGCACGCGCCGTCAAAGGCGTCGGCGCAGCCTTGCTGTTGACCTCAGCCCTGGCCTCCATCGGCCACACCTTTCACGATGAAGTCGAGCGCGCCAAAGCCTGGGCATTCTGGGGCGCGTGCATGGGTGTGGCGATGACCGCCGCGCCCACACTCGGCGGCGTGATCACCCAGTACCTGGGCTGGCGCTGGATCTTCTACCTCAACCTGCCCGTGGGTCTTGGGTTGATGGCATTGGCGCTGCGGGCGATCCCCGAATCACGCGACACTCAATCTGCGCGTCTGGACCCGTGGGGCGGCCTGGCCTTCAGTGCGAGCCTGCTGTGCCTGATCTGGGGTTTGATCGAGGCCAATCGCATCGGCTGGAACAACCCGCTGACCTACGCACGCCTGATTGGCGGCGCAGTGTTGCTGGGTGTATTTGTAATCGTCGAACGTGTGCAACAGCGGCCCATGGTCGACTTGCAGCTGTTCCGACACCCGCGTTTTATCGGTGCGCTGCTGGGGATGTTTGCCTACGCCGGCTGTGCCCAGGTGATGATGACGTTGCTGCCGTTCTACTTGCAGAACGGCCTGGGGTTTTCCGCAATCGCCTCAGGCCTTGGCATGTTGCCGTTTGCCCTGACCATGCTTGTTTGCCCACGCATCGGTGCACGGCTGGCCGGGCGTTTTGCGCCTGCGACGATGATGTCAACCGGTTTGACTCTGGTGGGCTGCGGCAACCTGTTAAGTGCCTGGGCGGTGAGTGTGGGCGGTTATCTGCCCTTCGCACTGGCGATTGCCGTGACCGGCGCCGGTGCGGGACTGCTCAATGGCGACACGCAGAAAAACATCATGGCCTGCGTGCCACGTGACCGTGCGGGGATGGCGTCGGGCATGAGTACCACCATGCGTTTCAGCGCGATTATGTTGGCCATCGGCGTGTATGGGGCGTTGCTCAGCAGCCATAGCGAGCAATTGCTCAGCGCGAGTATCGACCCGCAATGGCAGGCGCAGGTGGCGGGGATTGCATCGCGGGTGGTGGCCGGGGATATGCCGGCGGCGATGGGCTTGCTGCCGGAACCGGCGCGAGTGCGGGTGCAACCGCTGGCGCGGCAGGCGTTTGTGGGTGGGTTCAGCGGGGTGTTGTGGGTGGCGGGGTTGTTGGGGTTACTGGGGGCATTGGTGGTGGGGACGCTGATGCGAAAGCCGATTCCCGCCCTGACCCAAAACTAAATGTGGGAGCGGGCTTGCTCGCGAAAGCAGTGTGTCAGTCACCACGTGTATCAACTGAACCACCGCATTCGCGAGCAAGCCCGCTCCCACACTAGGATCACCTACAGCCTGTAGTTACCAGAACCGCTGCTGGGTCAACCGGCTCCACCAGGTCAGCAACACGCGGTCTACCGAGCCGCTGGCCGCCAGGCCCAAGCGTTCCTGCAGGCTTTTACGCTCGGCGTAGTGCAGGTGGAACACGTCGGCCGTCTTGGCCTTGGTCGCCAGGTATTCATCGCTGGTTTGCAGTTCATCGACCAACTGTTTGTCGAGCGCTGCAACACCCAGCCACACTTCTCCGGTCGCGACATCATCGATTGCCAACTGCGGGCGATAGCGCGAGACGAAGTTCTTGAACAACTGGTGGGTAATGTCCAGGTCTTCCTGGAACTTCTCCCGGCCCTTCTCGGTGTTTTCGCCAAACACGGTGAGGGTGCGTTTGTATTCACCGGCGGTCAGCACTTCAAAGTCGATGTCGTGCTTTTTCAACAGGCGGTTGACGTTGGGCAACTGCGCTACCACGCCAATGGAGCCGAGGATCGCAAACGGTGCGCTGATAATCTTCTCGCCGATGCACGCCATCATGTAGCCGCCACTGGCCGCCACTTTGTCGATGCACACGGTCAACGGCACGCCGGCCTGACGGATACGCGCCAGCTGCGATGAGGCCAGGCCATAGCTGTGTACCATGCCGCCGCCGCTTTCCAGGCGCAGCACCACTTCATCCTTGGGCGTGGCCAGGCTCAGTAGCGCGGTGATTTCATGGCGCAGGCTCTCGGTGGCCGAGGCCTTGATGTCGCCATCAAAATCCAGCACAAATACCCGCGCCTTGGCCTCGGGTTTCTTCTTGCTGTTCTTCTTTTCGGTCTTGCTTTCGGATTTGCGCAGGGCCTTGAGCTGGTCCTTGTCGAGCAGGCTCGATTCGAGGCGCTCTCGCAGGCCTTTGTAGAAGTCATTGAGCTTGCTGACCTGCAATTGGCCGGCGGATTTGCGCCGCCCCTTGCTGCGCAGCGCGGCGAAACTGATCAGCACCACCAGAATAGCGACCACCAGGGTGACGGTCTTCGCCAGAAAGCTCGCGTATTCAGCCAAAAAATCCATATGTCTCCTCAAAAAGCACGGCGCCAGGCGCGGATGGCCCCAGCATACCGACGGCACCGCCTTCGGACCAGTGCTCAAACCGCCAGCAGTCGGCCTCTAACGCGCTTTTAAAACAAGCGTATGTTTTTTCATTGACAGCTCGCAGGCATCCTCATAACCTCGCCAGACTTTCAACGTACCGGGAAAACGGACGTGGGCAGCATCTATCTGATTCGACATGGCCAGGCCTCCTTCGGTGCAGACGACTATGACGTCCTGTCGCCCGTCGGCGTGGAGCAAGCGCAAGTCCTCGGTCGCCACCTGGCCGACCTGGGTCTGACGTTTGATCGTTGCCTGTCAGGCGACCTGCGTCGCCAGCAGCACACCGCCACCGCCGCATTCGATCAATACCGCGCCCTCGGCCTGCCAGCCCCAACGCTGGAAATCGACCCGGCCTTCAACGAGTTCGACGGCGAAGCGATCATCCGCGCCCTGCTCCCCGACCTGCTGACCACCGAGCCCCACGCCCTGGATATCCTGCGCAACGCTGCGCAAAACCGCAGCGAGTTCCAGCGCATTTTCGTCCTGATCATCGAGCGCTGGCTGGCCGGCACTTACGACCCGCCCGGGCTGGAAAGCTGGCTGGGTTTCGTGGAGCGTGTACAAGGTGGCCTGCAACGCATCCTGGAAGCCGCCGACAACACCGACAAGATCGCCGTGTTTACTTCCGGCGGCACCATTACCGCCCTGCTCCACCTGATTACCCGTATGCCTGCCGCACAGGCCTTTGAACTGAACTGGCAAATTGTTAACACCTCGCTCAACCAGCTTAAATTCCGTGGTCGCGAGGTGGCACTGGCTTCCTTCAACAGTCATACCCACTTGCAACTGTTGAAGGCGCCGCAGCTCATCACATTCCGATGAACTGCGGCCAACCGTGACCCCAAGGTCACTGGACTCTACCTTAAAGGATCGAAACCATGACTGACGTAGCCAAAGCTGTAGAAGCAATGAAAGCCAAATTCAACCCAGCCGCCGCCGCCGGCCTGGACCTGGTGTTCGGTTTCCGTATCGACGACACCCAGAACTTCTCGCTGGTGGTGAAAAACAACACCTGCGAACTGCTGGAAGGCGAAAACCCTGACGCCCAAGTCACTCTGGTGATGGACGCCGAGACCATGAAAGGCATCGTCAGCGGCGAGACCGATGGCATGCAGGCCTTCATGGGCGGCAAACTGCGCACCGAAGGCGACATGATGCTGGCCATGAAACTGAGCGAGCTGTTCCCGGCCTGATAACGCCGCGCTCAAAAAAATCCCGCCTTTCGGCGGGATTTTTCGTTCAGCCAGCTTCCCGGTCAGCGGGTATTGGCATTATCCATTTCTTCGAACGTGTCCATGTACGCAGGGTCATTACCATCGTTTTCACGAATCACACGCCCTTCATACTCGGCAGTGATTTCACCGGTATTGACGTCAAGCCCAACCACGATCACCAGCTTGTATTTGCCCACTTGCAAGTACATGTCATAGAGGTCCCGGGGTTCATCGGGCGCCATAAAAAAGCTGTAGCTGTAACGTACGCGCCTGGTTAACACGGGCCACTGTGCTTCAAACGTGCGTGAATCAAAGGATGGGAGCACATCGCCGATTCCACGCAGCGCGGCCTCGACCAGTTGGTCATTGTCCTTGGCTTTGAAGACCACCGGATGCGTGCGAGTCATCGACCGCATCGGGTTGGGGACAATATCCGTTTCAAGGCGGTACATGCCGCTGCTGAACCATTTTGTTGCATCGAAGGTGTCGTCACCTTTCTCGCATTCGCGGCAATGCATCATCAGCGGGGCCGCAGCGCTTTCTCGGGAATACAGTGAAGTGATGGACACACCGAAGGTGATCAGCAATGCCCACAATAAGCCTGCACTGCCAACTCGCGCGATACCATTAGCCATCGTCTACATCCTTGTCTGGAGGGGCGGCGAATTTACCTGATTCAGACCTTTTGGTGGCGGGAATTTTTTGCCTGCCATTTTGCAAGCAATGTAGTTTTAATGTGGGGGCTGGCTTGCCTGCTGTGGCGGTTTGTCGGAGTACATATCCGTTGCTGCGGTAACGGCTTCTATTGGTTCCGCTCTTACAGCGGGTCACTTTTGTAAAGACCGGAATGCCGGCCCAGACAAAAGTAACCAAAAAGTCTTCGCCCCACCACTCGGCACCTCGCTTGGGCTCGGTGTGCCCTCACTCCGGCTTGAATCCGTGGGCCGCCGCGATGGGCCATCCTTGGCCCAGCGCGGCTAACCCGGCGTCCTGCCGGGTTACCCACGGATTCAAGCCTGCGTTCGGCCAGCGTGGTTAACGGGGCGTCTCAGATCAAAAGCAGATCAAGATCAAGATCTACAGCACGGCGGCCTGAAAGCCGACCTGAGTGGTTGAAGCAAGAGCCAGATCAAGTGCAAAGCAAAAGCCTGTCTACCTGATGCAACGCGGTCTAAATGTGGGAGCGGGCTTGCTCGCGAATGCGGTGTATCAGTGACAGATAAATTGACTGACCCACCGCATTCGCGAGCAAGCC
>NZ_CBFHAZ010000072.1:0-31673 GCF_965653655.1 Pseudomonas onubensis
CGCGAATGCGGTGGGTCAGTCAATTTATCTGTCTCTGACACACCGCATTCGCGAGCAAGCCCGCTCCCACACTTAAACCGTGTTGCATCAGGTCGATAGGCTTTTGCTTTGCACTTGATCTGGCTTTTGATTCAACCACTCAGGTCGGCTTTCAGGCCGCCGGGCGAGCGAGTGTCAGTACCTGCTCGCGGATTTTCTGCGTGGCGTGCGGCGAAGCCACCGAGGCATAACCCTTGGCCAATTGCTCGAAGTGCGCTTCGAATAACCAATTGCGATCCTGCGCATAGCGTTGCATATGCTTGAGGTTGCGCTGGCGCAGCGTGTTGCGCAGCGCTGACGGATAGACGCGCATATCCGCCACGTCGATCAGCCCGAACTCTCCGTCTTCCAGCAGCAATACATTGCCCAGGTGCAGGGAGCGGAAGTACACGCCGCGTTCATGCAACTGGGCCATAAACCGCCCAAACCGTTCGATCAAGGATTCGCGCAGGCTACTGTCCAGGCTTTGCAAGGCCTGGCGCAAGGTCAGCCCCGGCAGCGGCTGGTAACGCACGGCGGTGCTGCCATCGCGCAGGCTGTACAGGTCAAGGATCGGCGGCGACGTAATGCCCAGCGCCTGCAGGTGTTCGCTGTTGTTGGCGAAACGCTCTGAATACGGATTGAACGTGCCCGAGGTGTACCAGCGGCGCGCCCTGAACAGCTTCAGGAAGCTACCATCGCCCAGGCGCAGGACTTTAGGCCCCAGGCCGTCCTCCTCGACAATATGCGCGCCTTCGCACAGGGCTTTGAAAGCCTGTGGCGTGGGCGTGCTCACCACCAGGCGCAGCAGGCTATGGCGCCGCTTGGCGATGCTCAGGCCGGCGATCAGTGCGAGGGGAATCCACAGCAGGAACCAGTGCTCCTTGGGTCGCGACAGGATGCCACCGCCTTCAGTCAGGCCCGCGCCGATGCCGTAGGCCAGCAGCGAGGATGTCAGGATAAACAGCGGCTGGGCGCGCTCTTTGAGGCCGGTGTACAACCCCCGGCCGAGCATGAAAATCCACGGGATAAAGCCGATGATGCCGACGTAATAAAGCACGCCCAAGGCAAAACTGTGGGGTTCGCGAAGCGGCTCGAAATCGTAGTTGGCAGGCTTCACGTACAGTTCGGAGTCGTAGCTGTGGCCGATCCATGGATGATCCGCGATGCGGTCCAGGATAATTCGCCAGATTTCAAAGCGGAATGAGCTGCCGCGCTCGGTGATCAGTTGCGGGTAAAACAGCAACAGCCCGGCGGCGGCCAGCACCAGGGCGGCCACCATCAGCGCCGAGCGCCGGTTGCGGCTCAGCAGGCCCATCCAGAGTACGGCCAGAACCAAGGCGACCAAGGGGGTTCTGGAGCCTGTGGCCAGAATTGCCAGGGTCATGATCATCAGGGCGGGCACGCTAAGCCACAGCACGCGCAGGCGTTTGGTGGTGACACACAGGTACAGCCAATACACGCAAAAGAAGCCGAACAGGTGGGAGCTGAGCAGTGGGTTGTCCAGGGCGCCCAAGCCGCCAATCATGCGCATGCTCGGCTCGAAGCCTTTGGCGAACGCCACCAGATTTAACAGCGTCACCACCAGCGCGATCACTGCGGCGCTGAAGAAGATCGGCTTGAACAGGTCATTGCGGTAATGCAGCAGCAGCCCGCAGCCAGCAAACAACATGAACGTCTGCAACGGGACCTTGAACAGGTTGGAGTCGCCGGTGGGTTCCGGGCTCCACAGCACCGTGATCATGGCCCATGCGCAAAACGCCGTGAAGGCAAGTACCAGCGGCTCGCGCAGTAACGCTTTGAGTTCCCGTGGGCGCAAGCACAGCAGGAGCAAGGCTGGCAGGGCGAAGAAAATGTAGAAGCCGCGGTGCATGACATTGCGATTGTTGACGAAGAACAGCGAACTCAGAAGCAACAACAAGCCAATGGGCAAAATCCAGAGAACCAGGAAGTCGAAAACGCGATTTGTGCCGTAGGTAAGGCGCTTGGAGTGCATACAGTAAAGCCATTTCAGAATAGAGAAAGCCGACCATGTTAAGGCAGTGGCTATATAATGTCGCCCGTTGGATCCAGCCGGGCCGCGGGTCACGCTGGGTGCAAGTACAACAGAGAAGCTGTGCTAAAGTCAGCCTCCTTTTTTAAAACGCCGCGTGATATGACCGACTCCAGTCCGAGCGCAAGCCCTTCGAGCTTGAAAATATACTTCCGCCTGCTCATGTACGTTAAGCCCTACGCTGGCTTGTTCGCGTTGAGTATTGTCGGATTTCTGATTTTCGCGTCGACCCAGCCCATGCTGGGGTACATCCTCAAGTACTTCGTCGACGGCCTATCCAATCCTGATGCGGTGCTTTTCCCCAGCGTACCGTTCCTGCGTGACATGAAATTGCTGCAAGCCGTGCCGTTGCTGATCATTCTGATCGCTGCCTGGCAGGGCCTGGGTTCGTTCCTGGGCAACTACTTGCTGGCCAAGGTTTCCCTGGGCCTGGTCCACGACCTGCGGGTGCAGTTGTTCAACAACCTGCTGACGTTGCCCAACCGCTATTTCGACAACCACAACTCCGGGCACCTGATTTCGCGCATCACCTTTAACGTGACCATGGTTACGGGGGCGGCCACCGATGCCATCAAGGTGGTGATCCGTGAAGGCATGACGGTGATCTTCCTGTTCGCCTCGCTGCTGTTCATGAACTGGCGCCTGACGCTGGTGATGATCGCCATCCTGCCGTTGATTGCGGTGATGGTCAGCACGGCCAGCAAGAAATTCCGCAAGCAGAGCAAGAAGATCCAGGTGGCCATGGGCGATGTGACCCACGTGGCTTCGGAAACCATCCAGGGTTATCGCGTGGTGCGCAGCTTTGGCGGTGAAGTCTACGAAGAGAAACGCTTCTTCAAGGCCAGCCAGGGCAACACCGACAAGCAACTGCGCATGACCCGCACCGGGGCCATCTACACCCCGTTGCTGCAGTTGGTGATCTACACCGCCATGGCGGTGCTGATGTTCCTGGTGCTCTACCTTCGCGGTGACGCGTCGGCCGGTGACATGGTGGCTTACATCACGTTGGCCGGGCTGTTGCCCAAGCCGATCCGCCAACTGTCGGAAGTCAGCTCGACCATCCAGAAAGGCGTGGCCGGTGCTGAAAGTATTTTCGAACAGCTGGACGAAGAGCAGGAAGTCGACCGCGGCACCGTCGAGCGCGACAAGGTCAGCGGTCGCCTGGAAGTGCGCAACCTGAACTTCACCTACCCAGGCACCGAGCGCCATGTGCTCAAGGACATCACCTTTACCGCAGAGCCTGGGCAGATGATCGCCCTGGTGGGCCGTTCCGGCAGCGGCAAGTCCACACTGGCCAGCCTGATCCCGCGTTTCTACCACCACGAAAGCGGCGAAATCCTGCTCGACGGCGTAGAGATCGAGGACTACAAGCTGCTTAACCTGCGCAAGCACATTGCCCAGGTGACCCAGCACGTCACGCTGTTCAGCGACACCGTGACCAACAACATCGCCTACGGCGACCTGGCCGGCGCGCCACGGGCCGACGTTGAAGCGGCGGCGGCGGATGCCTACGCCAAGGACTTCATCGACCAGTTGCCGAAAGGCTTCGATACCCAGGTGGGTGAGAACGGTGTGCTGCTGTCCGGCGGTCAACGCCAGCGCCTGGCGATTGCCCGGGCCTTGCTGAAGAACGCGCCACTGCTGATTCTCGACGAGGCCACCTCGGCCCTCGACACCGAATCCGAGCGGCACATTCAGGCGGCCCTGGACAAGGTCATGCAAGGCCGCACGACCCTGGTGATTGCCCACCGCCTGTCCACCATCGAGAAGGCCGACCTGATCCTGGTGATGGACGACGGCCGGATTGTCGAGCGCGGCAGCCATGCCGAGCTGCTGGCACAGAACGGCTACTACGCACGCCTGCATGCCATGGGCCTGGATGCCCCAGTATCGGCCGATATCACTTGAATTAAAGGTGTGGATGCTTAATGTGGGAGCGGGCTTGCTCGCGAAGACGGTGGATCAGTCGATATCTTCGGTGACTGTCACTCCGCATTCGCGAGCAAGCCCGCTCCCACATTTGTTCCTCAGTGGATTCACTGCTGTGTCCTTCATCTTCTGCCACACCCTCCACAAGCGTTCCATAACCCTGTGCTAATATCGCGCCCCTGTTCATTTTGTATGTGGGTTGCTCCATGAAGTTGTCCATGCCGCGATTCAATCAAGCCCCTGTCTTGGTGGTCGGCGATGTCATGCTCGACCGTTACTGGCATGGCGGTACCTCACGGATTTCCCCTGAGGCGCCGGTACCGGTCGTCAAGGTCGAGCAAATCGAAGACCGCCCGGGTGGCGCTGCCAACGTTGCCCTCAATATTGCCGCGCTCGGCGCCCCGGCCTCCCTGGTGGGTGTGACCGGTGACGACGAAGCCGCCGACAGCCTGGCCAACAGCCTGCGCGGTGCCGGCGTGCGCGCGCTGTTCCAGCGCATTGCCCATCAGCCGACTATCGTCAAGCTGCGGGTCATGAGCCGTCACCAGCAATTGCTGCGTATCGATTTCGAAGAACCCTTCGCCACCGACGCCCTGGCCCTCAGTGGTCAGGTCGACGAGTTGCTCGAAGGCATCAAGGTGCTGGTGTTGTCCGACTACGGCAAAGGCGCCCTGAAGAACCATCAGATGCTGATCCAGGCCGCCAAGGCCCGTGGCATTCCGGTACTGGCCGATCCCAAGGGCAAGGATTTCTCGATTTATCGGGGCGCCAGCCTGATCACGCCAAACCTCAGCGAGTTTGAAGCCATCGTCGGCGGTTGCGCCGATGAGCATGAGCTGGTGACCAAAGGCGCGGCGCTGATGGCCGACCTCGACCTGGGCGCCTTGCTGGTAACCCGTGGCGAGCACGGCATGACCCTGCTGCGCCCGGACCACCCGGCGATGCACCTGCCGGCGCGTGCCCGTGAAGTGTTCGACGTCACCGGTGCCGGTGATACCGTCATTTCTACCTTGGCCGCCTCGATTGCGGCCGGTGAAGAACTGCCCCACGCCGTGGCCCTGGCCAACCTGGCGGCGGGCATTGTGGTCGGCAAACTGGGTACCGCGGCTATCAGCGCACCTGAGCTGCGCCGGGCGATCCAGCGTTCCGAAGGTTCGGAGCGTGGCGTGCTGGGGATCGAGCAATTGCTGCTGGCCATTGACGACGCCCGTGCCCACAAAGAAAGCATCGTGTTCACCAACGGCTGCTTCGATATCCTGCATGCAGGTCACGTGACTTACTTGGAACAGGCGCGCGCCCAAGGCGACCGTCTGATCGTGGCGGTCAACGACGACGCTTCGGTGAGCCGCTTGAAAGGCCCGGGCCGTCCGATCAACAGTGTCGATCGCCGCATGGCCGTTTTGGCCGGTTTGGGCGCGGTGGACTGGGTGATCAGCTTCTCTGAAGGCACCCCGGAAAACCTGCTGGCCCAGGTCAAGCCGGATGTGTTGGTCAAGGGTGGCGACTATTCTGTCGACCAGGTTGTCGGGGCCGACATCGTCAGCGCCTACGGCGGTACGGTCAAAGTGTTGGGTCTGGTTGAAAACAGCTCCACCACGGCCATTGTCGAGAAGATCCGCAACAATGAGTAATGCTGATAAGTGGGTGTTGATCACCGGAGGTGCCGGCTTTATCGGCTCGCACCTGGTCGATGCGCTACTCGCCAAGGGCTATGCCGTGCGGGTGCTGGATGACTTGTCCACCGGCAAACGCAGCAATTTGCCGCTGGATAACCCGCGCGTAGCGCTGATTGAAGGCGATGTCGCCCATGCCGAGCTGGTGGCGCAAGCCGCCGTCGGTGCGACTGCCGTGGTGCACCTGGCCGCAGTGGCTTCGGTGCAGGCCTCGGTGGATGATCCAGTGAGCACGCACCAGAGCAACTTTGTCGGTACCCTGAATGTCTGCGAAGCCATGCGCAAGGCCGGTGTGAAGCGTGTGGTGTTTGCTTCCAGCGCTGCGGTGTATGGCAACAACGGCGAGGGTGCTTCGATTGACGAAGACACCACCAAGGCGCCGCTGACGCCTTACGCGTCGGACAAGTTGGCGGGTGAGCACTACTTCGATTTCTATCGGCGCCAGCATGGCCTGGAACCGGTGATTTTCCGGTTCTTCAATATCTTCGGGCCACGCCAGGACCCGTCATCGCCGTATTCCGGCGTGATCAGTATTTTCAGCGAGCGTGTGCAGCAGGGCGTGCCGATCAGCGTGTTTGGCGACGGCGAGCAAACCCGGGATTTCATGTACGTGGAAGACCTGGTGGATGTGCTGGTCCAGGCCATCGAAGCGCCCGAAGCGCCACTGGGCGCGATCAATGTGGGATGGAACCGCACTACGACGCTCAAGCAGGTGTTGCAGGCGCTGGAAGAAGTGGTGGGGCAGTTGCCGGTGATCACTTACGGGCCGGCGCGCTCGGGGGACATTCGCCATTCGCGGGCGAATAACCAGCGCTTGTTGGCGAGCTTTACGCTGCCTGAGCCTACGCCGTTGAAGGTCGGCCTGGAACGGCTCCTAAAGGCTTAACGCATTGCAATGTGGGAGCGGCGGTGCGACGATTCGACTTGCTCGCGAATGCGGTGTATCAGTACAGATGTACTGACTGACACGACGCATTCGCGAGCAAGCCCGCTCCCACATTTGATCTCCTTCGTCTGTGAGTTTAGCGGTTGGCCTTTTTCTTCGGCACGATCTTGCGCAGCACCCGCTGCGCCAATCGCTTCAACTTCGACTCTTTCTCAGGCTCCGCCAAGCCTTGCTGGCGCAGCCAATCCTTCCAGCGAATGCGCTCATCGCGCACCAGCCAGCCTTCCTGCTGGGCGAAGCTTTCCGCCAGGTACAGGCCGCGTGTGCTGGCCGGGTAGAGCTGGTCTTTCTTCACGGTGTACAGCTCGGCCAGCGGCTGGCCGTCCTTCAATGGCATCAGGTACAGGTCGGGCCGCTGACGGTCCAGGCGGGCCACCAACTGGTCGCCTTCGAGGCGCTCATCCACATGGAACAGGCTCAAGGACTTGGCTTCCTTGGGGACTTCCAGGCGCAAGTCATAAATCAATTGCAGCGACGCAGTCGGCAGATGCACATACGCCCGTGGTCGCTCGATCAGTTGCATGGTGGCGCAGCGCACCGGGCGGGCGGCGCCGGACAGCGGGCTCAGGCGAAACGGCAGGGCTTCACGGTAATGCAGGGCGGCGGAGTAGGGTGCGGGCAGCCAGGTGTCATTGAAGCGCCCGCCCAGCCAGCCTTCGGGCGTTTCCAGCAGGCATTCTTCGGCAATTTCCTGGATGGCGGTGTGCAGCGGCAGGTTCAGTTCGTGGGCCGGGACGTAGCCGGAGATCAGCTTGAGCACCACATCGCCACGGTCCTGTCGGCGCTGGCGCACCAGCACCCAGTAATCCTTGTTCTGCCAATGCAGGGTCAGGCGCACCGACACGCCGAGGTTGGCCAGTTCCAGGGCGAAGCGTTCAGGGTTGGCCACTTCCACCGGCTTACGCCGTTGCAGGGTCTGGGCGAAGTTGAGCGGCATGCCCACGCTCTGGTAGCTCAGGCCTTCGGGTGTGGCTTCGACGTGCAGCGGCAGTGTCTTGAAATTGCTGGGGTTTTTTCTAATCAGCGTTCGCGGCATGTCGGCTCCTTCTTGCGACGGGGTCGGCCGCGTGGGCGGCATCAGAGTTGACGAATGACCTGGGCAGCGGTCGCCACGTTGTGGGCCAGGTGCAGCGGGTTAATGGTCCCGACAATAGCACTGGCGACACCCGTTTGCGCAAACAACAGCATGAAACTGGCATGAATTGGATCCATTCCTGGCTCAAGACACACGTGGCCGCTGGCCAGGGCCTTTTTCACCAGGATGCCTTTGCCGTGGGCAGCGGCGTAATCGATCACGGCTTTCTCGGCCTGTTCATTCAGATTGTAGGTGACCATCGCGCAATCACCTTGTTCCAGAGCCTTCACGCCACCTTCGACGGTTTTGCCGGAGAAACCGAAACCACGGATCTTGCCTTCTTTTTTCAGCTGCGCCAGGGTCTCGTACACCTCGCAATCATTGAGGATATGCAGGTCATTGCCGTCGGAGTGCACCAGCACCAGATCGATGAAATCCGTTTCAAGTCGTTTCAAGCTGCGCTCGATGGACATGCGCGTATGCGCGGCGCTGAAATCGTGATGGGACACGCCGTCGGCAAACTCTTCGCCGACCTTGCTGACAATCACCCAGTCGTTGCGCTGGCCGCGCAACAGTGGCCCCAGGCGCTCCTCACTGCGCCCGTAAGCCGGCGCGGTGTCGATCAGGTTGATGCCCAACTGCTGGGCCTGACGCAGTAACATCCGCGCCTCGTCGTCAGTGGGAATCTGAAAACCGTTGGGGTATTTCACCCCTTGATCACGGCCCAGCTTGACGGTGCCCAGGCCCAGCGGCGAGACCATCAGGCCAGTGCTGCCCAGCGGGCGATGCAGGTCGTGCAGGGTTGGCAGGCTCATGGCAACAGTTGCTCCCAGGCAGGTTGGCCGAGGGCCGGTTTGGGCAGCTCGGGCAGCGCGCCGCTGGCGCTTGGGCGGATACCGTCGCGTTCCAGGGCGTTGAGCACACGATCAGCGAAGTCCGGCGCCAGCGCAAGTTTGGTCGGCCAACCCACCAGCAAGCGGCCTTGCTCGGCGAGGAAGGCGTTGTCGGGGCGGCTCAGGCCCGATTGCAGCGGCTCGGCCCTGTTTACACGCAGGGTGGCCCATTGGGTCTGGCTCATGTCGATCCACGGCAGTAACTGCCCCAGTTCTTTTTGCGCGGTGGCGATCTGTTCTTGGGGTGTGCGGGCCACGCCATCCGCCTCGGCGATATCGCCGCCCATGTACCACACCCAGTTGCCATCGGCAGCCGGGTGAGTGGTGATGGTGAGGCGCGGCTTGGTGCCGCCGCCCAGGCAGTGTGCATACAGCGGCTTGAGGCCGGGGCCTTTGGCGATGATCATATGCAGCGGGCGGGTTTGCATGGCGGGCTGGCTAAGGCCCAGGGCCGTCAGTAAGTCAGCGGTGCCGCCACCGGCGCTCAGCACGATGCGCTGGGCGCGGATCTCACGGCCATCGACCTTCAGGCCCACCAAGGTCTCGCCTTCAAGCAGCGGTTCGATGTGTTGCCCGGCGAGCAAGCCGTCGCCGGCCAGTTGCGCCAGACGTTCGATCAGGCTGGGCACATCGATGACCAGTTCGGCCAGGCGATAGACCTTGCCCTTGAAGCGCCGGTCTTGCAGCGCAGGCGGCAATTCGTCGCCCTTGACCTGATCGACGCGGCCACGCACGGCTTTACTGGCGAAGAAGCTGGTGAGGTTGCCGGCGATGGTGCCGGGCGACCACAGGTAGTGGGCTTCGGAGAGCAAGCGCACGCCGGTCAGGTCCAACTCGCCGTTACCCGCCAGGGCTTCGCGCCAGCGGCGCGGCATGTCGGCAATGGCTTCGGAGGCGCCGGTGAGGGCGCCGTGCAGGGCGTATTTCGCGCCGCCGTGAATGATCCCCTGGGATTTCACGCTTTGTCCGCCGCCCAAGGTGGCGCTTTCCACCACCACCGTGGAATACCCCTGGCGGCGCAGGCGCGCGTTGAGCCAGAGGCCGGCAACCCCGGCGCCGACAATCAGAACGTCGGTGGAAATAGGCATGCGCGCTGGACCTCTGGCGTAGAAAAAGGGTGCCTAGTATAGCGCGCAGTCGCAAGTTATCAGCTGCAAGCGGCAAGTTAGAAGCAATTCGCACCGCTCTTTCTTGGCGCTTGCAGCTGATAACTTGCCGCTGCATTTCTAATGCCCGGCGGTTTTCGAGAACAGCTGGATCACCACCACGCCCAGCACAATCAGGCCCATGCCCAGCATTGCTGGTACATCGAGCTTTTGCCCGTAAATAAACAGCGCGGCGATACTGACCATCACAATGCCCAACCCGGCCCAGACCGCGTAGGCAATGCCCACCGGCACCGTGCGCACCACCAGCGTGAGCATCCAGAAGGCCACGCCATACCCCACAATCATCAGCAACAGCGGAATAGGCGTGCTCAAGCCTTTGACGGCTTTCATGGAAACGGTCGCGATCACTTCCGAGCAAATGGCGATGGCCAGGTAAACGTAGGCAACATTCATGGGTGAATCCTCGGTGTGATACGTGCTTGATTAGGTGCGCATTTTAACCCTTCGTGAGATGAGATAAAGTCATTACCTATCCGATTTGAAGATGGGTTGAGCCATGAGTGTGCAATGGAACCTGGAACAGATGCGCCTGTTTGTCAGCGTCGCCGAGCAGCGCTCGTTTTCGGCGGTGGCGCGTGGGCAGCGCAAGGCACAATCGGCAGTGAGTAATGGGATCGCCCTGCTGGAAGCGGATCTTGGGCTTAGCCTGTTCGAGCGCAGCAGTGGTCGCCAGCCACGCCTGACCGAAGCCGGCAGTGTGTTGCTGGAAGAAGCCCGCGAGGTGCTGCGCCAATGTGAGCGCCTCAATGGACGGGCGTTGTCACTGACCCGTGGCGAGGAAGCCTGCCTGCGCCTGGCCCAGGACGAAGCCATGCTGTTTCAGCCGGTGCTCGACAGCCTTGAGGCGCTGGCGCAGCAATACCCGCTGCTGGAAGTGCAACTGTCCAGCGCCGCGCAAGGCGATGTGGCGCGCAAGCTGGTGGAGCGCAAGGCCGACCTTGGCCTGTTGTTCTATCACGACCAAATCCCCGAAGCGCTTGAGCGGCGCGTGGTGGGCAGCGTGGAAATGGTCACCGTGTGCGGCGTGAACCATCCGCTGGCCCAGGACAAATACGTGACCTGCCAACGCCTGGCGCAGTTTCGCCAATTGCTGATGTCGACCCAGACCAGCGTCTACCCCGGCAGCGAAGCCGCGAGCCCGTTGGTGTGGCGCGCCGACAGCTTCTACGTATTGGCCGAATGGTTGATGAGTGGCCTGGGCTGGGCCTGGCTGCCGCGGCACATCGTGCAGTACCCGACCTATCAACAGCAGATGGTCGAGCTGGACAGCGAATGGACGCCGCCGGCGCTGGTGGTTGAGTTGGTCTGGCGTCGCGATGAGCACCTGGGCCCGGCCGCGCGCTTTTTGACCGAGCGATTTGCCGAGTGCTTGCAGGCGATCGACTGAAAAAGCCGATAAACTCCGCCGCCATGAATAGAACTCTCTACAGCTGTCTGTTTTACCTGGCGCTGCCGTTGGTGGCTTTACGTCTGTGGCTGCGTGCGCGCAAGGCGCCGGCATATGCAAAACGTATCGGCGAGCGGTTTTCCTATGGCCTGCCGGCGATGCAGCCGGGCGGGATCTGGGTACATGCGGTGTCGGTGGGCGAAAGCATTGCCGCCGCGCCGATGATTCGCGGGCTGATGGAGCGCCACCCGACGCTGCCGATCACCGTCACCTGCATGACGCCCACCGGCTCGGAGCGTATCCAGGCGCTGTTCGCCAATGAGCCGCGCATTCAGCACTGCTACTTGCCCTATGACTTGCCTTGCGCCGCCAAGCGTTTTCTCGATCGCGTGCAGCCCAAGCTTGCGGTGATCATGGAAACCGAGCTGTGGCCCAACCACATCCACGCGTGTGCTCAACGCGGTATTCCGGTGGCGTTGGCCAATGCGCGGCTGTCGGCGCGCTCGGCCAAAGGTTATGCGCGCTTTGCCAAACTGACCGCGCCGATGCTGGCCGAGATGAGCCTGTTCGCGGTGCAGACAAAAACCGAAGCCCAGCGCTTTCTAAGCCTGGGCGCACGACCGGAAACCGTCGAAGTCACCGGCTCGATCAAGTTCGACCTGACCATCGACCCTCAGTTACCGGTACGCGCCGCCGCTTTGCGCGAGCAATGGGGCGCCACCGAGCGCCCGGTATGGATCGCTGCCAGCACCCACGAAGGCGAGGATGAAGTGGTGCTGGCCGCCCATCGCCAACTGCTCGAAAGCTATCCCAACGCGCTGCTGATTCTGGTGCCGCGTCATCAGGAGCGCTTCGGGCCGATGTTCGAGCTGTGCGGGCATCAAGGCTTTGCCACGGTGCGCCGCTCCCGCGCTGAGCCGGTGACGGCGCAGACCTCAGTGCTGCTCGGTGACACCATGGGCGAGCTGCTGTTTCTTTATGCGCTGGCCGACAGCGCCTTTGTAGGCGGCAGCCTGGTGCCGACCGGCGGCCACAACCCGCTGGAGCCGGCGGCGCTGGCCAAGCCTGTGCTCATGGGGCCGCACCTGTTCAACTTCCTCGAAATCAGCGCGATGATGCGTGAGGCCGGGGCGTTGCGTGAGGTGGAGGATGCGCAAGGCTTGGCAGAAGCTGTGCGGCAGTTGTTCGAACTGCCGCAGGATGCGCGCAAGATGGCAGAGGCGGGATTGAAGGTGATGCAGGCTAACCAGGGCGCGCTGAAACGCTTGCTGGATGGTTTGGATAACTTGCTTAACCGCTGACTGACACTGAGCCAAAATGTGGGAGGCTGGCTTGCCTGCGATGGCGGGCTTTTGGTGGTGTACATATCCGTTGCTGCGGTAACGGCTTCTATTGGTTCCGCTCTTACAGCGGGTCACTTTTGGAAAGACCCAAAAGTAACCAAAAGGTCTTCGCCCCAACACTCGGTGCCTCGCTATGGCTCGGCATGCCCGCAATCCGCCAGTGATTTGGGGGGGCGCCGCGATGGGCCATCCTTGGCCCAGCGCGGCTAAACCGGCATCCCTGCCGGTTTACCCCCCAAATCACTGTCGAATTGCGGCCATCGTGTTTGACGGGGCGATTTCAGATCAAGATCAAAAGCGCAGATCAAAAGACCGCTGACTTCGTCATCGAAAAGGATGTAAGGGCCAGAGCAACAGCAACAGCAAGAGCAAGAGCAAGAGCAAGAGCAAGAGCAAGAGCACAGCCATACTCGGTCTAATGTGGGAGCTGGCTTGCCTGCGATAGCATCACCTCGGCGTATCAGAAGTACCGAGGTGTCTGCATCGCAGGCAAGCCAGCTCCCACACAAGCCAGCTCCTACATTGATTTGTGGTGTGTTCAGTAGCCGGGGCGGGCCTTGAGCTGCTCGGCGGCGGCCTTGGCCAGATCCGGCGGCAGGAAGTCCTTGTCCGGGTTGTAGTCAGCCTTGAGGTAGCGCGTCAGGTCCTGCAAGTCCCCTGGGCTGAGCGTGCCGGCAGCCTGCTTCAAGCGCAGGTTGTCGAGGATGTAGTCGTAGCGGCTGTTGTTGTAGTTGCGCACCGACGAGTACAGCTGGCGTTGCGAGTCCAGCACATCGACGATATTGCGCGTACCCACCTGATAACCGATTTCCGTGGCTTCCACCGCGCTCTGGTTGGAGATGATCGACTGGCGGCGTGCTTGTACCTGTTCCACATCGGTGTTCACCGCGCGGTGCAGGTTGCGGGTGTTTTCCACTACCTGGCGGCGCAGGCCTTCGCGCTGTTGCTCGGTCTGGTCGAGGCGTGAATAGGATTCGCGCACCTGCGAGCTGGTGAGGCCGCCGCTGTAGATCGGGATATTCAGGCGCAGGCCGATGGTGCGCTGGGACACATCACCACCGTACGGCACGGGCAACTGGTTCGGGTTGCTGAAGCCGAGCGCGTCGTTGTCGCCTTTTTCGTACTGCGCTACGGCGTCGAGGGTCGGCAAGTGGCCGGCCTTGCGTTGGCGCAGGGTTTCTTCGGCAGCGGTCACGGCGTAGTTGCTGGCCAGCAAGTTCAGGTTCTGGCGGCCGGCGGTTTCAACCCAGGACTTGGCGTCGTTCGGTGCCGGCGGCAGCACCGGGAGCGTGTGCACAATGCCCTGGATCGCGTTGTACTGGCGGTTGGTCAGGGTGATCAGCGCTTCAAACGCATCGTCGACCTGGCGTTGGGCGACAATGCGGTTGGCGCGGGCGGTGTCGTAGCTGGCCTGGGATTGCAGCACGTCGGTCTTGTCGGACAGGCCCACATCAAAGCGTTCGTTGGACTGGTCGAGCTGGCGCTTGAAGGCGTTTTCTTCGGCCTTGGTCGAGGCCAGATTGTCCTGGGCGCGCAGCACGGCAAAGTAGTTTTCAGCACTTTGCAGAATCAGGTTCTGTTCGGTCGCCGACAGTTGCAGCGAAGCTTGTTCGTTGACGGCTTCGGCGGCTTGCAGCTGGAACCAGCGATCAGCGCGGAACAGCGGCTGGCTCAAGGTTGCACGCCAGGAGTGCGCGTCGCGATTGACGGTGGCTGCCGGCTGGTCGATCTGGGTGCGCACGTTATTGCTGTCGGCGCCGGCCGACAGGTTCGGCAGCAAACCGGCGCGGGCCTGGGGCACCACTTCTTTTTGCGCGCCGTATTGCGCACGGGCGGCGGCCAGGTCGGCGTTGTTGTTCACCGCTTCCTGGTAGACGCTGACCAAGTCGGTTTTGGCGGACAAGGGCGCTTCAGCTGCCCAGACCATTCCATTGGTCGCACAAGACACGGCAAGAGCCAGTGAGAGTTTGCGCAGCATGAGGCGATCCCTAGTGTGAATATTACGGCTGTAATTAAGTGCCCAAGGCTAAGGCTGGCCATTCCTGGCGTCAAGCATTGTGACGACGCCCGAGTGTAGTGGCGCTGACCCCGCGCAACAATCCCGCAATCACGCCATTCATCACGCTGAATACACCGCTATTGGCAATTTGCCCACGCCATGGTCTAGACTGGCCGCGTTCTTGTCGGGGTGCCTTGTTGGAAGGCTGAGATCGGTAAATACCGGATCCCGTTGAACCTGATCAGGTTAACGCCTGCGTAGGGAACAAGATTTCTCGTCACCCGGCGAGTCCTCTTGTGCTTCGTCCGGGATGTTGTTCGACAATCGAACAGCCCTCGTGCCTTGCACAGCACTGGTTTCAGTGCGTCCATCCGTCACAGGTTCGCTCCGACAAAAATCCACCGCCTGGATAAGTTGGAGAGCCCGTGATGAGTGCAAGACCAAAAAAAAACACCGTGCATTTGAGTGAGTCGGCCAAGGTCGACACAGGCTCCGTGCAGCCGTTTACCCGCTCGCAGAAAATTTATGTGCAGGGCTCGCGTCCCGATATCCGCGTGCCCATGCGCGAAATCAGCCTGGACGTGACACCCACCGAGTTCGGCGGTGAAATCAACGCCCCTGTGGTGGTCTACGACACCTCCGGCCCTTATACCGACCCGAACGTCATCATCGACGTGCGCAAAGGCCTGGCCGATGTGCGCTCGCCGTGGATCGAAGAGCGTGGCGATACTGAGCGCCTCACCTGCCTGAGTTCAAGCTACGGCCAGGAGCGTTTGGATAACCCCGACCTGGCCTACCTGCGTTTTGCCCACCTGCAAAACCCACGCAAAGCCAAGGCCGGCGCCAACGTGAGCCAGATGCACTACGCGCGCAAAGGCATCATCACGCCGGAGATGGAATACGTCGCCATTCGCGAAAACATGAAGCTCGAAGAAGCCCGTGCCAGCGGCTTGCTCAAGCAGCAGCACCCCGGCCACAGTTTTGGCGCGAGCATCCCGAAAATCATCACGCCTGAATTTGTCCGTGAAGAAATCGCCCGTGGCCGTGCGATCATTCCGGCCAACATCAACCACACCGAATTGGAACCGATGATCATCGGCCGTAACTTCCTGGTGAAGATCAACGGCAACATCGGCAACAGCGCCCTGGGTTCGTCCATCGAAGAAGAAGTGGCGAAGATGACCTGGGGCATTCGTTGGGGTTCGGACAACATCATGGATTTGTCCACCGGCAAGCACATCCACGAAACCCGCGAGTGGATCATCCGCAACTCGCCGGTGCCGATCGGCACCGTGCCGATCTACCAGGCCCTGGAAAAAGTCGACGGCATGGCTGAGGAACTGACCTGGGAGCTGTTTCGCGACACCTTGATCGAACAGGCCGAGCAGGGCGTGGATTACTTCACGATTCATGCCGGTGTCTTGCTGCGTTACGTGCCGCTGACCGCCAACCGCGTGACCGGCATCGTCAGCCGTGGCGGCGCGATCATGGCCAAGTGGTGCCTGGCCCACCACAAGGAAAACTTCGCCTACACGCATTTCGAAGAAATCTGCGAAATCATGAAGGCTTATGACGTCAGCTTCTCCCTCGGTGACGGCCTGCGCCCAGGCTCGGTGGCTGATGCCAACGACGCGGCGCAATTCGGCGAGCTGGAAACCCTTGGTGAATTGACCAAGATCGCCTGGAAGCACGACGTGCAAACCATGATCGAAGGCCCGGGCCACGTGCCGATGCAGTTGATCAAGGAGAACATGGACAAGCAGCTCGAATGCTGCGACGAGGCGCCGTTCTACACCCTCGGCCCGCTGACCACCGACATTGCGCCGGGCTACGACCACATCACCTCGGGAATTGGTGCGGCGATGATCGGCTGGTTCGGTTGCGCCATGCTCTGCTACGTCACGCCCAAGGAGCACTTGGGTTTGCCGAACAAGGATGACGTGAAGACCGGGATCATCACCTACAAGATCGCCGCCCATGCTGCGGACTTGGCCAAAGGCCACCCAGGCGCGCAGATTCGCGACAACGCCTTAAGCAAGGCGCGCTTCGAATTCCGTTGGGAAGACCAGTTCAACCTCGGCCTGGACCCGGATACCGCGCGTGCTTTCCACGATGAAACCTTGCCGAAGGAATCGGCCAAGGTCGCGCATTTCTGCTCGATGTGCGGGCCGAAGTTCTGCTCGATGAAAGTCACTCACGAAGTACGCGAGTACGCCGCTAACCAGCGCATTGAAGCAGTGGACGTGGATGTGGCCAAGGGCTTGGCCGAGCAGGCGGAGCGGTTCAAGCAGGAAGGCAGTCAGCTTTACAAGAAGGTCTGACATCCACGATCGTTCCCACGCTCTGCGTGGGAATGCATCCCGTGACGCTCTGCGTCACAAAGGCGGACGCAGAGCGTCCTTAGCGGCATTCCCACGCAGAGCGTGGGAACGATCATGTCCCTCAGAGATAACACCCTTGAGCATTCAACCGAGTACTTACTCCCCGGACATCGCGGTCCCACGTGACAAACGCGTGTTCGGCGCCCGCGACCTGTTTTCCTTGTGGTTCTCCCTCGGCATCGGTCTGATGGTCCTGCAAACCGGCGCCTTGCTCGCGCCGGGCCTGGGCTTGTCCGGCTCGTTGCTGGCGATTTTTCTCGGCACGCTGGTCGGTGTGTTGCTGCTGGCCGCCGTCGGTGTGATCGGCAGCGACACCGGCCTGTCCGCCATGGCCGCGCTCAAACTCAGCCTCGGTGCCAAGGGCGCGAGCCTGCCGGCACTGCTGAACCTTTTACAACTGGTCGGCTGGGGCTCGTTCGAGATCATCGTGATGCGCGACGCGGCCAGCCTGCTGGGTACGCGCGCGTTCAGCGAGGGCAGCCTGTTGGCCAGCCCCTTACTGTGGACCCTGTTTTTCGGCGGTTTGGCCACCTTGCTGGCCGTCAGCGGGCCGCTGACATTCGTGCGCCAGATCCTGCGTAAGTGGGGCATCTGGCTGCTGCTCGCCGCTTGCCTGTGGCTGACCTGGAACCTGTTCGCCAAGGCCGACCTCACGGCGTTGTGGGCCAAATCCGGTGACGGCTCGATGCCGTTTGCGGTGGGGTTTGATATTGCCATCGCCATGCCGCTGTCGTGGCTGCCACTGATCGCCGATTACTCACGTTTCGGCCAGCGCGCCAAAAGCGTGTTCGGCGGCACTGCACTGGGCTTCTTTATCGGTAACTTCTGGCTGATGAGCCTGGGCGTGGCCTACACCCTGGCGTTTGCGCCCAGTGGTGAAGTGAATGCGCTGTTGCTGGCGCTGGCCGGTGCCGGCCTTGGTATTCCGCTGCTGCTGATTCTGTTGGACGAGTCGGAAAACGCCTTTGCCGATATTCACTCGGCGGCGGTGTCCAGTGGGATTCTGTTGCGCTTGAAGGTCGAGCACCTGGCCTTGGCCATCGGTGTGATCTGCACCTTGATCGCCTGCCTGGCGCCGTTGGCGCAGTATCAGAACTTCCTGCTGCTGATCGGCTCGGTGTTTGCGCCGCTGTTTGGCGTGGTGCTGGTGGATCACTTTATCCTGCGCCGCCGTGGCCAAGGCACGGTTGCCAAGCTGCATTGGCCGGCGCTGGTGGCCTGGCTGGGTGGCATCGCCACCTATCACGTGCTGGCCAACCTGTACCCGGATATCGGTGCAACCCTGCCGGCACTGGTGCTGGCAGGGCTGTTACAGCTGATCCTTGGGCGTGCGGTCAGTGGCGCGCAGGCATCAGCTCAGGCTTGAGCACGCCGGTGAGGCGCGCATAGGGGATGGTCATTTCGATCAGCCCCAATGCGTAAGGGGCGATGGTGCTCACGTTGTACTTGAGCACCACGCCGGCGCTGGTCAGGGCCACATTCGGGGTTTTCTGGAACGGCCAGCTCTTCACGAACTCCGGGTCGCGGTCCATCTGCGAATTGATCAGCCAGCTGTTGTGGGCGACTTTCGCGGTGTTCCAGAACGCCTGTTCCTGGCCCGGCAGCAGCATGTCGGCCAGGCTCAGCTCTTTGTGCAGCAGGCGTGAATAGTTGATGAAACCGCGGCCGGGCGCGCCGTGGGCGGTGCCGGTATCCAGATAACTGGACACTTCAACGATCACCAGTCCGTCATGCTGCTCACGTACCTTGGCTTGCAAGTACATGCTGTTGCGGTTCGGCGACTCGCGCAGGAACTTGTCGCGGTAGGCATTCAGGGTCGGTGGCACGCTGGCGCCGGGCGTGGTGCGGGTCATTTGCAGCAGGCGTTGCTCAACGATGCTGTCCAGCTGCGGCTCGCTGGGAAAGTGCACGGTGTCGATGTTCACCAGCGGGCATTCCGGGCTGTTGCAGCCGGGTTTGATTTGTTCGGAGGTGTCCGGCTTGGTGTCCAGGGGCTTGAGGTAGCTGGGCTGGAGCAGGCTCTGGCAAGCGCCCAGAGTCAAGGCAATACAGGCCACGGAGGCGATTTTTAAAAGCGACATGTGCGTCCTTCGTAAATCGATGGAAAGCGAAAAAGAGTAGCGCTTCGACTGCGAACAAAGCCGTCAGTTCGCCACTAAGCTGATTAGAGTGAGTTTGACGCTCGCCGTCTATCCCGGCAACTGGAAAGGGGCTGCATCAAAGGCCATGGGCGCGTTAGGATGGCGCGAATTGCACCTGCGTAACGAGGAACGACATGACGGACATTGCCAAATCGACGCCGAACACCATCGAGATTGTTCAGCGTGACAATGCCTACAAGGGCTTCTACAGGCTTGATCGCGTGCAACTGCGCCACGAGAAGTTCGATGGCGGCATGAGCCGGGTGATCAATCGTGAAGTCTTTGTGCGTCATGACGCGGTGTGTGTGCTGCCCTACGACCCGCAGCGCGATGAAGTGGTGTTGATCGAACAGTTCCGTATTGGCGCCATGGGTCGCACCGACAACCCGTGGCTGGTGGAAATGGTCGCGGGGCTGATTGACAAGGACGAACAGCCGGAGGAGGTTGCACACCGCGAAGCCGAGGAGGAAGCTGGCCTTACGTTCTCTGCGCTGTGGCCGATCACCAAGTATTTTCCGTCGCCCGGTGGCAGTACCGAATTCGTGCACTTGTACCTGGGCCGTTGCGACAGCTCAGGCGCAGGTGGCGTCCATGGACTGGAAGAAGAAGCAGAAGATATCCGCGTCACCCCCTGGGCCTTTGAAGATGCCCTGCAAGCGGTGCGTGACGGCAAAATTTCCAACGCAGCCAGCATTATCGCCCTGCAATGGCTCGCGCTTAATCGCGCGGAAGTGAGGGGGTTATGGCAGTAAAGGCACGGGAACGATACCGGGTTGACCTGATCGGGCTGCAAGCCGCCTGCGAGGCCAACTATGCGCGGCTGATGCGCCTGCTCCCCGACATGCGTCACGCGCCCGAGGCGCGGCGGATTGCCGTGACCCATGGCGACCAGATGTTGGGCGTGCTGACCCTTGAGGTCATCGTCAACTGCCCGTACACCACCACCCTGCGTGTGCGCCAGGAACACAGCCTGCCCTGGCTGCCGGTGCCGCAGTTGGAGGTTCAGGTGTATCACGATGCGCGCATGGCCGAAGTCATCAGCGCCGAACATGCGCGACGCTTTCGCAGCATCTATCCTTATCCGAATGTGTTCATGCACCAGCCCGATGAGAAAGCACAGCTCAATGTGTTCCTCGGTGAGTGGTTGAGCCACTGCCTGGCCTTGGGCCATGAATTCGAAGTCGTGCGCTAGATGTGAACTGCGTCTTTCCTCTTTGTGTCCTGCCCCAGCATAATCGCGCTACTTATCCATTCCTGTGATTGCCCTGGGAGAGCGCCTTGCCGAGCGTATCCACCGTGAACCCTGATGCGCCGGCGCTGCTGGTGCAGTTGTCCGACAGCCACTTGTTTGCCGAGGCCGACGGTACGCTGCTGGGCATGAACACCCGCGACGGCCTGCAGCGGGTGATTGGTTTGGTGCGCGAGCAACAGCCGCAGATCGATTTGATGCTGGCCACGGGAGACTTGTCCCAGGACGGTACGCTTGAGTCTTACCAGCAATTTCGCGACCTGACTCGGCAGATCGACGCGCCGGCGCGCTGGATTCCCGGCAACCACGACGAACCGCAGGTCATGGCCCAGGCCGCCGTGCACAGCGATTTGCTCGAGCCGGTGGTCGATATCGGACATTGGCGCGTCACCTTGCTCGATTCGGCGGTTCCGGGCTCGGTGCCCGGTTACTTGCAGGATTCGCAATTGCAATTGCTCGCCCAAGCCCTGAGCGAGGCGCCTAACCGTCATCATCTGGTGTGTTTTCACCATCATCCGGTCTCCATCGGCTGTGCGTGGATGGAGCCCATCGGCCTGCGCAACCCTGAAGCCCTGTTTGCCGTACTCGACCGTTTCCCGCAGGTAAAAGCTGTGCTTTGGGGGCATGTGCATCAGGAAATCGACCGCGAGCGCAATGGCGTGCGCCTGCTGGCATCGCCGTCCACCTGTATCCAGTTCGCGCCGGGCAGCGAGGATTTCAAGGTCAGCGAGCAGGCGCCCGGGTATCGCTGGCTGCGATTGCATGCCGACGGACGGTTGGAGACGGGTGTGGAGCGGGTAAAAGGATTCGAATTTACCGTCGATTACGGCAGCAACGGTTATTAACGGCTGTAAACCCTGACCAAAATGTGGGAGCGGGCTTGCTCGCGAATACGGTTTAACAGTCGACAGGTGTGCTGGCTGACCCACCGCATTCGCGAGCAAGCCCGCTCCCACATGGGTTCTTTGCCGGCTGGACAATAGGGTACTCACACACCACCCCGATCCCTGTAAACTGCGCCTCTTTGGCTGATGCACGGAGAGCCCGGCATGTCCGCTTCGATTCTATATATCCACGGTTTCAACAGCGCGCCTGCGTCCAACAAGGCCACCCAGTTGAGCACCGTGATGGACAGCCTCGGTTTGAGCGACCAATTGCGTGTGCCGGCCCTGCATCACCATCCGCGTCAGGCGATTCCTCAATTGGAAGAGGCCATTGCAGAACTGGGGCGGCCGCTGCTGGTGGGAAGTTCACTCGGCGGCTACTATGCAACCCATCTTGCCGAACGCCATGGCCTCAAGGCGCTGCTGGTGAACCCGGCGGTCAGCCCGCATCGGATGTTTGACGGTTACCTGGGCACCCAGAAGAACCTCTACACCGATGAAACCTGGGAGCTGACCCACGACCACGTCACGGCCCTGGCCGAACTGGAAGTGCCGGCGCCCCAGGACGCCGCGCGGTATCAGGTGTGGTTGCAGACCGGGGACGAAACCCTGGATTATCGCCTCGCCCAGCAGTATTACCGGGCCTGTGCCTTGCGCATCCAGGCCGGTGGCGACCATGGTTACCAGGGGTTCGCCCAGCAATTGCCGGCGATGTTGAGCTTTGCCGGCATTGGCGCAGATCAGTATCAATCCTTCGACTTTGCAGCACTGTAAAGGCGCAGGTTACTTTTTAATCGAACGACTCACGACGAGACCCCATGGCCACTCCCAGCGCTAGCTCTTATAACGCCGACGCCATCGAAGTCCTCTCGGGCCTCGACCCGGTGCGCAAACGCCCCGGCATGTACACCGACACCAGTCGGCCGAACCACCTTGCCCAGGAAGTCATCGACAACAGCGTCGATGAAGCCTTGGCCGGGCACGCCAAGTCGGTGCAGGTCATCCTCCACGCCGACCATTCCCTGGAAGTGTCCGACGATGGTCGCGGCATGCCGGTGGACATTCACCCGGAAGAGGGTGTATCCGGCGTCGAGCTGATCCTTACCAAGCTGCACGCCGGTGGCAAGTTCTCGAACAAGAACTACCAGTTCTCCGGTGGCTTGCACGGTGTGGGTATTTCCGTGGTCAACGCCCTGTCGAACCACGTGCGGGTCAAGGTCAAGCGCGACGGCAACGAGTACCAGATGACCTTCGCCGATGGCTACAAAGCCACCGACCTGGAAGTGATCGGCACCGTTGGCAAGCGCAACACCGGCACCAGCGTGTACTTCGCGCCGGACCCGAAATACTTCGATTCGCCAAAATTCTCCATCAGCCGCCTCAAGCACGTACTCAAGGCCAAGGCCGTGTTGTGCCCGGGCCTGTTGGTCAGCTTTGAAGACAAAGGCACCGGCGAAAAGGTCGAGTGGCACTACGAAGATGGCCTGCGCTCCTACCTGGAAGACTCGGTCAGCGACTTCGAGCGCCTGCCCAATGAGCCGTTCTGCGGCAGCCTGGCGGGTAATAAAGAAGCCGTCGATTGGGCGCTGCTGTGGTTGCCCGAAGGTGGCGACAGCGTGCAGGAAAGCTACGTCAACCTGATTCCCACGGCCCAGGGCGGTACCCACGTCAACGGTTTGCGTCAGGGTTTGCTGGACGCCATGCGCGAGTTTTGCGAATACCGCAGCCTGTTGCCGCGCGGCGTGAAGCTGGCGCCGGAAGACGTGTGGGAGCGCATCGCGTTCGTGCTGTCGATGAAAATGCAGGAGCCGCAGTTCTCCGGCCAGACCAAAGAGCGTTTGTCCTCTCGCGAGGCGGCGGCGTTTGTCTCCGGTGTGGTCAAGGATGCGTTCAGCCTGTGGCTCAACGAGCACCCTGAACTGGGCCTGGCCCTGGCTGAACTGGCGATCAACAACGCCGGCCGCCGTTTAAAGGCCAGCAAGAAAGTCGAGCGCAAGCGCATCACCCAAGGCCCGGCTCTTCCAGGCAAGCTGGCCGATTGCGCCGGGCAAGACCCGATGCGCTCCGAGCTGTTCCTGGTCGAAGGTGACTCCGCCGGCGGTTCCGCCAAGCAAGCGCGGGACAAAGAGTTCCAGGCGATCCTGCCGTTGCGCGGCAAGATCCTCAACACGTGGGAAGTCGACGGCAGCGAAGTGCTGGCCAGCCAGGAAGTACACAACATTGCCGTGGCCATTGGTGTCGACCCGGGTTCGGCGGATATCGCCCAGCTGCGTTACGGCAAGATCTGCATCCTCGCCGACGCCGACTCCGACGGCCTGCACATTGCCACCTTGCTCTGTGCGCTGTTTGTGCAGCACTTCCGCCCGTTGGTGGATGCCGGCCACGTCTACGTCGCCATGCCACCGCTGTACCGTATCGACCTGGGCAAAGAGATTTTCTACGCCCTGGATGAAGCCGAGCGCGATGGCATTCTCGACCGCCTGGTGGCCGAGAAGAAGCGCGGCAAGCCGCAGGTCACGCGATTCAAAGGTCTGGGTGAGATGAACCCGCCGCAACTGCGCGAAACCACCATGGACCCGAACACTCGACGCCTGGTGCAGTTGACCCTGGAAGACTTCGCCGGTACGTCGGAAATGATGGACATGCTGCTGGCGAAGAAGCGTGCGCCGGACCGTAAAGCCTGGCTGGAGTCCAAAGGCAACCTGGCCGAGGTGCTGGGCTGATGCGCACAGGTTTCGCCCTGGCGATCCTGATGTTGAGCGGGTTGGTGGCCTCCCAAGTGGTGGCTGCGCCCGTGGCTGAGCTTAAATGGGTCTCCGAACACCCGGTGGACGGCATGCGCGGTGGCAACCTGTCGGGCCTCGCGCTGTGTGGCCAGGACCTGTGGACGGTGTCCGACCGCGATGACGACCAGATCTACCGCCTCGATATCAGCGCGCCGACCTGGAAGGCCGAAACCGTAAAGATCGAGGTGCCGCCGGTGCCCGAGTCCGGCCTGCCTTGGGGGCTGCGCTCGCGCACCAAGGCTGCATCGTTCATTCGGGGCGGCGACCTGGATTTTGAAGGCATCACCTGTGATGCCGCCGGCAACCGCTACATTGTCAGCGAAGCCCATGCGGCGGTGTTGCAAGTGCCGGTGAGCGGCGCGCCTGAATGGTTGAAGATTGCGCCGGGCATGGTCCGCGAAGCGCGGGCCAGCGGAATGTTGCTGCACTTCAATGCCTTGTTCGAAGGCTTGGCGATCAACCCGCAAGGCAATCAGATCTGGCTGGCCGCCGAGCGTGAGCGGCGTGGCTTGATCTCGATCAAGCGTGGCCAGAGCGTGTGGGATTGCGACGGGCCCTGTGTGTTACTGAGCGAAGCTGGCCAGGAAGTGCAGCCGGCGCAGTTCACTAACGCCAAGGCGGTGTCCAAGGACTTTGCCGACCTGGCGCTGTTCAACGGCAAGCTGTTTACCCTGGAGCGCAATGCGTTCCAGATTTGCCGGCGCGATGCGGTCACGGCCAAAGTCGAGCGGTGCTGGTCGTTTGCCGACGAAACCCTGGCACCGAACCGGCGTTATGCCCAGCCCTATGGCCTGGCCGAAGCCCTGGTGGTGGATGCCGAAGGGGCGTGGTTGGGTATCGACAATAATTTCGGCCCGCGTGCCGACGGTGAAAAACGCCCGGTGGTCTATCGTTTTGCCGCGCCAGCCGGTGGCTGGGGCGCGCAACCATGACGGCAGCGCCGCCCGGCAAGCGTGCCGGACGTGTACTGATGTTCGTGGCATGGGGCGCCGGGCTGTTTTTGGCCACGCGTTTTTTTGGGCAGTGGGAAGCGCGTCAGGAAAACCCCAATGCCGTGGTGACCTCGGAGCAGCACGAGGGTTACATCGAAGTGAAATTGCTGGGCAACGGCCAGGGGCATTTTGTCGCCAGCGGCCAGATCAACGGATCGCCGGTGGAGTTTATGCTCGACACCGGCGCGACCGATGTGGCGGTGCCGGCCGAATTGGCCGACCGCCTCGGGCTCCAACGTGGCCCGCCCGTGACCTTGAGCACCGCCAATGGGCGTAGCCAGGGCTACCGCACCCGCCTTGATCGCCTGAAGCTGGGCGATATCGTCCTGCAGGACGTGCGCGCGTTGGTAGCGCCGGGCCTGGGCGGCGAGCAGGTGCTGTTGGGCATGAGTGCACTGAAACAACTTGAATTTACCCAGCGCAGCGGCACCATGCTGCTGCGCCAGACCAAACAATGATGAGGCCCGCATGAGTGACATCCTCGCAGACAGCTTAGATGGCGTAGAACGCCGATCGCTGGCTGACTTCACCGAAAATGCCTACCTCAACTACTCCATGTACGTGATCATGGACCGTGCCTTGCCGCATATCGGCGACGGCCTTAAGCCCGTACAACGGCGCATTATCTACGCCATGAGTGAGTTGGGCCTGGACGCAGACTCCAAGCACAAGAAATCGGCGCGTACCGTCGGTGACGTGCTCGGTAAGTTCCACCCGCACGGCGACTCGGCCTGCTACGAAGCCATGGTGCTGATGGCCCAGCCGTTCAGCTACCGCTACACCTTGGTGGATGGCCAGGGTAACTGGGGTGCGCCGGATGATCCCAAGTCCTTCGCAGCCATGCGTTACACCGAGGCGCGCCTGTCGCGTTACTCGGAAGTGCTGCTCAGCGAATTGGGCCAGGGCACTGCAAACTGGGGGCCGAATTTCGACGGCACCTTGGACGAACCGCTGGTGTTGCCGGCGCGTTTGCCGAATATCCTGCTCAATGGCACCACCGGCATCGCAGTCGGCATGGCCACCGACGTACCGCCGCACAACCTGCGCGAAGTCGCGACTGCCTGCGTGCGTTTGCTCGATGAGCCCAAAGCCACGGTCGAGCAGCTCTGCGAGCATATTCAAGGCCCGGATTACCCGACCGAAGCGGAAATCATCACGCCGCGTGCCGACCTGCTGAAGATGTACGAGACCGGCAAGGGCTCGGTGCGCATGCGCGCGGTTTACCACATTGAAGACGGCGACATTATTGTTACCGCGCTGCCGCACCAGGTGTCCGGTGCCAAGGTGCTGGAGCAGATCGCCGCGCTGATGCAGGCCAAACCGTCGAAATTGCCGCAAGTGGCTGACCTGCGTGACGAGTCCGACCACGAAAACCCATGCCGCATCGTGATCATCCCGACCAATAGCCGGGTCGACCACGAAGTGCTGATGCAGCATCTGTTCGCCAGCACCGACCTTGAGTCCAGCTACCGGGTCAACGTCAACATCATCGGCCTGGACGGCAAGCCGCAGCTGAAAAACCTGCGCAACCTGCTGGTGGAGTGGCTGGAGTTCCGCGTACAGACCGTGCGCCGTCGCCTGCAATTTCGTCTCGACAAGGTTGAGCGCCGCCTGCACCTGTTGGACGGTTTGCTGATTGCTTACCTCAACCTGGATGAAGTGATACACATCATCCGTACCGCCGAGCACCCGAAAGCCGAGCTGATCGCGCGCTTCGAGCTGAGCGAGATCCAGGCCGACTACATCCTCGACACCCGCTTGCGTCAGTTGGCGCGGTTGGAAGAGATGAAGTTGCGTGACGAGCAAGATGCACTGCTCAAGGAACAAGCCAAGCTCCAAGCCCTGTTGGGCAGCGAAACCAAGCTTAAGAAGCTGGTGCGCAGCGAGCTGATCAAAGACGCCGAAACCTATGGTGATGATCGCCGTTCGCCAATCGTCGAGCGTGCAGAAGCGAAAGCACTGACAGAAACCGAGTTGCTGCCTAACGAGAAAATTACCGTCGTTCTGTCGGAAAAGGGTTGGGTTCGTTCCGCCAAAGGGCATGATATTGACGCCACCGGCCTCTCGTACAAGGCTGGCGATGGTTTCAAGACCGCTGCGGCCGGGCGTTCCAACCAGTTTGCGGTGTTTATCGACTCCACCGGGCGCAGCTATTCGGTGCCGGCGCACACCTTGCCATCGGCACGTGGCCAAGGCGAACCGCTGACCGGGCGTCTCACACCGCCACCGGGGGCGAATTTCGAGTGCGTGCTGCTGCCCGATGACGATTCGCTGTATGTGATCGCCTCCGACGCGGGTTACGGTTTTGTGGTCAAGGGTGAAGACCTGCAGGCCAAGAACAAGGCGGGCAAAGCGTTGTTGAGCTTGCCGAACAACGCCAAGGTGATCCTGCCGCGCACCGTGGAAGACCGCGAGAGCAACTGGCTGGCGTCGGTGACCACCGAAGGGCGTTTGCTGGTGTTCAAGATCAGCGATTTGCCGCAGTTGGGTAAAGGCAAGGGCAACAAGATTATCGGGATTCCCGGGGAGCGCGTGGCCAGTCGCGAAGAGTACGTGACCGACATTGCCGTGATCCCGGAAGGCTCTACCCTGGTGCTCCAGGCCGGCAAGCGCACGTTGTCTCTGCGCCCTGACGACCTTGAACACTACAAGGGTGAGCGTGGCCGACGGGGTAATAAACTGCCGCGTGGCTTCCAGCGTGTGGATGCTTTGCTGGTGGAAACGCCTGTTTAAGGCGGATTAGAGGGCTCGATCTACGATTTAACGCGTAGATCGACGCTTTCGCGCTGGAGTCAGGGCGCATATTCACGGATGATATGGCCTTTCCAGCGCCGGCGTGGCCGAGCGTGTTTAGGTTATTTTTAGTATTACATTGTGGTTCGCCTTGTGGCAGCCACCTGGATGGGATGATGACTGCTCCACGCCTTCCTTTATTTTTGATGCTCGCTGGCCTTTTGGGGCTGGCGGGTTGCAGCACACACCAACCGGTGTCGCTGTACCAGCTGGACAGCGGAAGTCCGGCTCAGCCTGCGCAAACCGCAGGTATGGCCGTTTTGCTTGGCCCGGTCGTCGTTGCTGATTACCTGCAACGCGAAACCCTGCTGCAACGTCAGAACGACGGCAGCCTGCAAGGTTCCACCGATGGTCGTTGGGCGGGCAGTTTGTCGTCCGATATCAACCAGCTGATGTTGCGTCAGGTGGCTGGTCACCTTGACAGCCAGCGTGTGGTGCTTGCGCCTGGGCCATCCGGCTTCACCCCGGATGTACAGGTCTTGTTGACCATTACCCGGCTCGACTCGGGTACGTCGCAGCCGGCGATCCTTGACGCACAATGGCGCCTGATCGACCGCCGTGGCCAGGTGCGCGATAACCGCATCGTGCATTTGCAGGAAGAACATACCGGCACCACCGCGTCCCAGGTCCAGGCCCAGGGTGTGTTGTTGCAGCATCTGGCGCAGCAGTTGTCGGTGGCCCTCAAGCCATTGGCCAACCAGCCGCCAGTGGCTGAAGCGCCGCGCAAGCAAGCTCCGGCTCAAGCCAAACCGTCCGCTCCGGAAAAGCCGAAGATGCCGATGGCTACGCCGATTCGTACGGATATGGAAGTGTTCAGGTTCTGACCTGAATCGCGCCCAAACAAAAGGCCCGCTTACTCAGCGGGCCTTTTTGGATCGTTCCCACGCTCCGCGTGGGAATGCCTCTTGGGACGCTCCGCGTCCCGCTGCGCAGCAGTGACGCAGAGCGTCACGGAATGCATTCCCACGCGGAGCGTGGGAACGATCAGCTGTCAGGGCTTGTTACGGGTCTCGTGCATGCGCGCCAGCTGCCGTTCCAGCATCGACGGGTACGGCTCCATCAGCCGCTCCACACAGCTTGCGCCTTCAGGGCTGGCAATCGGGCGGATACGTGCGCGCTGGCGGATCAGCGCATCTTCACTGATCTTGCGCTCCACCAGCAGCAGGTTGCGGCTGTGTTGGGACAAGGCCAGTGCATCCTGGGCGATCTCGGTAAGCAGCAGGTCGATCTGGCTCATGCCGAACAGATCGTCTCCGACAGTCAGGCCAAGTTGCAGCTGCAACGTAATGCCGCTGTCAGCCACTTCAATCTGCAAGGCATGGCCGAGGGCGCGCAGCAGCTCGCCGCAGCAAATCGCATTGGTCAGGTAGTCTTCGCCGCTGTCTTCGCTGTGGAACAGCATCAACGTGCTGCCATCGTTCAGGGTGTGCAGTTCGCTCTGGTAGAGCGAGGCGGCCTGGTCGAGGCAGTCGCGGTAGCGCTCCAGCAATTCGGTGAGGCGCGCACGGGGCAGGCGACGCAGTTGGTCCTGGGCACCCAGTTGCACAGCCAGTACGGCGCTGTGCTGCGGCTCGGTATTTTGTACCGGTGCAGTTTGCGGGGCAGCGACCGGCGCGGCGGCCGAGGTGTCGCGCAGGTCGGCGAACGGGTCTTCATCGTCCAGTTCGTCTTCTTCAGCCTTGATCACCTGGCGTGGCGCAGGCTTGAGGGCGGCCACCGGCGCGCTTTCGTCAAAGCCTGGGTCACGCAGGTTGCGCACTTCAAACTCCGGCTCGTCGTCGTAGTCGGTGTCGTCGTACTCAGGCTCGGGTTCAACCTCAGGCACCACCGGCTCCGGGGCGAAGCTGGCGTGAAGCTGGCGGGCGAGGTCGCCGATTTCATCCTGGCGGTCGGTGGCCGGGGTGTGTTCGTCGATATCGCGCAGCCAGATGCGCAATTGCATCAGCGGCGTGGAGATATGCCGACCCAGGCGCAAGCTCAGGGCCAGGGCCAAGGCCAGCAGGATCGCACTGAGGATGCCCATGCTTTGCAGGCTGATGGTCATCGGCTGCTGGAATTGCTGCATGTCGAGGCTGATGCGCAGTTGCCCGGCCTTCACATCCTGAAACGTAATATTGCTCGAATACAGACCTTCGGCTTCACCCAACAGGCCGTTTTTCGGGCGTTGCCCGGCTTCGGCCATGATCCGGTTGTCCACGCTGTAGATGGCGGCATGGGCCACCAGCGGGTTCTTGGTCAGGTTATTGAGCAGCACGTTGAGGCTGAGGATGTCGTTGGACACCAGCAACTCAGTCGCCGAGGTGGCGGTCTGGGTTGTGAGGCTCGCGCCCAGGGCATCGGCTTGCTCGTGCATGGCCTGCTTGAACTGCAAACCCATCACGCAGGCGTAGATCACCAAGGCCAGAGCGACCAGGATCACGTTATGGCTGGCGATGCGTAATGCGATCGGTACACGGCGGTGGCGCAGTGCCCGGAAGATCAGCAGGAAGAAGTTATCGGTTTTTACTGGCGTGGGCCGGTTCACTTGCGCTCGGCTCTTGGTCCGTGAAGTTGACGCGCAGTATAGCGACAGGCCTAGAACCGGCAAAGCGCTCGCTGTGCCCGATGGTCACTGAAAGTGGGTAGAATGCGGTTTTTTTCCAGCCTGGGGGTGCGCTTTGCGCGAAATTGTCCTGATAAACATCACCGGCGAAGATCGCCCGGGCCTCACCGCGGCCATTACCGGTGTTCTGGCCCAGGGTGGTGTGAACATTCTCGACATCGGCCAGGCGGTGATCCACGACACGTTGTCGTTCGGCATCCTGGTGGAGATCCCCAGCACCGATCAGGCCTCGTCGGTGCTTAAAGACATCCTGTTTACGGCGTATAAGCTCGATCAGCAGGTGCGTTTCACGCCGGTCTCCGAAGCCGATTACCAGCATTGGGTCGAAGGCCAGGGCAAAAAACGCCACATCGTGACGCTGCTGACCCGCAAAGTAACCGCCGAACAATTGCAGCGCGTCAGCTCCATCACCGCTCAATATGGGTTGAATATCGACCATATCGACCGTCTGTCGGGTCGTATGCCATTGGACACGCCGGCCGACAAAGGCAAGGGCTGCATCGAGTTCTCCGTGCGCGGCGAGCCGGCCGACCCGCAAGCCCTGCGCGCCGAGTTCCTCAGCGTGGCCCAGGAACTGAATGTCGACATCGCCTTCCAGGAAGACTCGCTGTTCCGCCGTAACCGCCGCCTGGCGGTGTTCGACATGGACTCCACGCTGATCGAAGCCGAAGTCATCGACGAACTGGCCAAGGCTGCCGGTGTGGGCGAGCAGGTGTCCGAAATCACCGAGCGCGCCATGGCCGGTGAGCTGGATTTTCGCGCTAGCTTCAAGGAGCGCCTGGCGCTGCTCAAGGGCTTGGACGTAAGCGTGCTGGATTCGATTGGCGCTTCGCTGCGCCTCACCGAAGGCGCCGAAACCCTGTTCGCCGAACTCAAGCGCCTGGGCTACAAAACCGCCATCCTGTCCGGCGGCTTCACCTACTTCGCCAAGCAATTGCAGGCCAAGCTGGGCATCGACTATGTGTTCGCCAACGAGCTGGAAGTGGTGGATGGCAAGGTGACCGGCGTGGCGGTAGAGCCGATTGTCGACGCGCAGCGCAAGGCGGACTTGCTCAAGGAGTTGGCCCACAAGGAAGGTTTGCGTCTGGAGCAGACCATTGCGGTCGGCGACGGCGCCAATGACTTGCCGATGCTGGCGATTGCCGGGTTGGGTGTGGCGTTCCGTGCCAAGCCGCTGGTCAAGCAATCGGCCAAGCAGGCGATTTCGACGCTGGGGCTGGATGGTGTGTTGTATCTGCTGGGCTTTCGCGATCGCGACGGGCAGTTGTAAACCGCAACTCCTGACATAACACAATCAATGTGGGAGCGGGCTTGCTCGCGAATGCGGTGGGTCAGCCACTGAATCTGTCGACTGACACTC
>NZ_CBFHAZ010000073.1:0-31054 GCF_965653655.1 Pseudomonas onubensis
CTCCCACTCGGGTGCTAGCACACCAGTGCTGGTTACGGCCTTTGCCCCGCCCGCGTTCTTCAACCTTACGATGAACCAGTTTGATGCGCGACAGCGCTACATCGAAGAGGTGGCGGGGCCTCCCACAGTTGATGATTACATTTCAGCTCAAGGCAGGCCGAACCTTAGTGAATACCGATGGACCAGCTTTGCGTAGTCTGGTCTTCGTGCCGCTGCTCCAGGTCATCCTCATACTGACAACGCGGCCCCTTGCACTTGTACTCGAACGTCACCGGCGCCTGGGTCTGAACCGGGAACAACGATTTGGCTGTCGCCGGTGCATCGTGTGGCACCGCCTCAAGTACAGGCGCTTCGTAGCTCAAGTCCAACGCTGTAGCGTGGGCCATAACCGGCAGGACGGCGAGCACTGCACTCGCCAGAAAAGTCCTTGTAAATAGCATCTGAAACAATCCGCGCAACAAAAAATGAAGCGCGGATTATAAGCCGGATGCCACCGCACATGCACGGTTCAGAGCACGTGCGGTGCTTCAAGGTGCTCGGTAGGGAAGGCTTTGGCATAGGCCTGACACACCCTCAACACCTGCTCATCCGCAAACCGCGCGCCCACCGCATGCAGGCCCACCGGCAAGCCGTTCGCCGCCAGACCGCACGGCACCGAGGCGGCCGGTTGTTGTGTGAGGTTGAAGGGGTAAGTGAAGGGCGTCCACTCCATCCACTCTGTCATCGACGAACCCGGCGGCACATTATGCCCAGCATCGAAGGCGGTAATCGGCATCATCGGCGAGACCAGCACGTCGTAATGCTCATGAAACGCCGCCATCCTCGCCACCAACGCCGCGCGTGCTTCAAGGGCGTCGTTTAAAGCGCCGAGGCTCAACTGCTGGCCTTGTTGGGCGATGCGCAGCAGGCCAGGGTCGAGCAACTGCTTTTGTGCGTCGCTCATAGAACCCGTCAGGCGCGCCGCACCGGCTGCCCACAAGGTGCTGAATACCTCCAACGGGTCGCTGAAGCCTGGGTCGATCTGCTCGACATGCGCCCCCAGCTGCACCAGGCCCGCAACCGCCTGGGCAACCACGTTGGCCACCTGCGGGTCCACGTCCACATACCCGAACGTGGGGCTGTAGGCGACACGCAAGCCTTTCAAGTCCATAGCGCCCGACAACCACGGCGTATGGCGCGGCGCACCGATCAGGCCATCGCGCGCATCCGGTTGTGCCACGGTTTGCAGCATCAGCACGGTGTCTTCCACGGTGCGGGTCATCGGCCCCAGGTGCGACAGAATCGTCATGGAACTGGCCGGCCACTGCGGTACATAGCCGAATGTCGGCTTGATGCCGAACGTACCGGTGAACGCACAGGGAATGCGGATTGAACCCCCGGCATCGCTGCCCTGGTGCAATACGCCCAGATTCAGCGCCGCCGCCGCACCCGCGCCCCCCGATGAACCGCCCGCGGTGGTGCGCGTGTCCCATGGGTTGCGCGTTATGCCGTACAGCGGGTTATCGGTGACGCCTTTCCAACCGAATTCCGGCGTGGTGGTCTTGCCCAGCAGCACCGCGCCGGCTTTGCGCATAAACGCTGAGAACGGCGCATCCACCTCCCACGGCCCTTCGGCAGATGTGGTGCGCGAACCCTTGCGGGTGGGCATGCCGACGGTCAGCGTAAGGTCTTTGATCGAGGCCGGTACGCCGTCCAGCGGGCCGCAGGGTTGGCCCTTGAGCCAGCGTTGTTCCGAGGCGCGCGCCGCGTTCAACGCGCCTTGCGGGTCCACATGGCAGTAGGCGTTCACCACTGGGTTAAAGCGTTCGATCCGCAACAAGGCATCTTCAGTCACTTCTACCGGTGACAGGCTCTTGTCGCGAAAATGCTGCAGCAGTTGCACCGCCGTCAGTTGGCCAATCTCACTCATGCCGCTTCTCCCTGCGCCGCGTTGACCATGGCGCGCAGCAACACCGCGCAGCCCGCTGCCAGGTCATCCGGCGCGGCGTTTTCGATTTCGTTATGGCTGATGCCGCCTTCGCACGGCACAAAGATCATCCCGGCCGGGCCGAGTTCGGCGACGAAAATCGCGTCATGCCCGGCGCCGCTGACGATGTCCATATGGCTCAAGCCCAGCGCCTGCGCACCGTCACGCACGGCGTTGACGCAGGCGGGGTTGAAGTCCAGCGGCGGGAAGTCGGCAGTGGGCGTCAGTTCAAAGGTGAGCCCGTGCCGTGCGGACGTCGCCTCGATCACCCCGCGTATTTCATCGACCATGGCTTGCAGTTTGTCGGCATGCAGGTGGCGCAAGTCGATGGTCATGTGCACCTGGCCTGGAATCACATTGCGCGAGCCGGGGTGCAGGTTCAGGCAACCGACCGTGCCGCAGGCGTGGGGTTGCTGTTGATGGGCGATGCGGTTGACCGCGCTGACCACTTCGGCTGCGCCCACCAGGGCGTCCTTGCGCAGGTGCATGGGCGTGGGGCCTGCGTGGGCTTCGACGCCGGCGAGGGTCAGGTCGAACCACTTCTGGCCGAGGCAGCCCATGACCACGCCGATGGTGGTGGCGCGATCTTCCAGCACCGGGCCTTGCTCGATATGCGCCTCGAAATACGCGCCGACAGGGTGGCCGAGCACCGCACGCGAACCGGCGTAGCCGATGCGCTGCAATTCGGCGCCCACCGACAGGCCTTGGTCATCGAGTTTGTCGAGGGTGTCCTGCAAGTCGAACTTGCCGGCAAACACCCCGGAACCCATCATGCACGGCGGGAAGCGCGAACCTTCCTCGTTGGTCCACACCACCACCTCGATGGGGGCTTGGGTCTGGATATTCAGGTCATTCAAGGTGCGGATTACTTCCAGCCCGGCCATCACGCCGTAGCAGCCATCGAACTTGCCGCCGGTGGGTTGCGTGTCGATATGGCTGCCGGTCATCACCGGCGCCAGCGTCGGATCAAGCCCTGGACGCCGCGCAAAGATATTGCCGATGGCATCGACACTGACACTGCACCCGGCGGCCTCGCACCACTGCACAAACAGGTCGCGGGCCTGACGATCGAGGTCGGTCAGCGCCAGGCGGCACACGCCGCCTTTGACCGTAGCGCCAAGCTGAGCCAGGTCCATCAACGATTGCCACAAGCGGTCGCGGTTGATCAGCGGGGCATTGCTCTTGAGCGGTTGCGCAAAACTATTCATGTGCGAATCTCCGGTCAGGCACTCAGGGCCAGGTAGCGGTTCTTGATGCTTGGGTCGGCGCGGAAGGCTGCGGCGCTGCCCTCGTATACGACACGGCCCTGTTCGAGCACGTAATGGCGGTCGGCAAGCTTGTCGCAGACCATCAGGTTCTGCTCCACCAGCAACACCGGCAGGCCGTCGTCCTTGACCTTGCGCAGGATTTTCACCAGCTCGTCGACGATCACCGGCGCCAGGCCTTCGGTGGGCTCGTCGAGGATCAGCAGCTTGGGGTCGTTGAGCAGCGCACGGGCGATGGCGAGCATCTGTTGCTCGCCGCCGGACAGCGCGTGGCCGGCGTTTTTACGCCGCTCCTTAAGGCGCGGGAACATGCCGTACACGTCTTCAAGCTGCCAGCGGCTGGTCTTGCGCACGGCGATACGCAGGTTTTCCTCGACGGTGAGCAGGCGGAAAATCCCGCGGTTCTCCGGCACCAGCGCCAAACCCTGACGGGCGATTTCAAAGATCTTCTGGCCGACCAGCGCCTGGCCGTTGAAGTGAATCTGGCCCTGGCGCGGGCAGATAATCCCGAGGATGCTGCGCAGCGTGGTGGTCTTGCCCGCGCCATTGCGGCCGAGCAACGTCACCAGTTCACCGGGATTGACTGTGAGCGACACGCCCTCCAGTACGTGGCTTTTGTCATAGTAGGAATGGATGTTTTCGACAATCAGCATCAGGCAGCCTCCCCAAGATAAGCCGTACGCACACGTTCATCGGCACGCACAAACTCCGGCGTGCCTTCCACCAGGATCTGCCCGTGACTCATCACGGTGATGCGTTGGCTGATGGACATGACAATGCTCATGTTGTGTTCGATCAACAGCACCGTGTGGTCGCGGCCGAGGTCGCTGATCAGTTGGGTCATGATCGGAATGTCATCGATGCCCATGCCCGACGTTGGCTCGTCGAGCATCAGCAGTTTGGGTTTGGAACAGATCGACATGCCCACCTCCAGTACCCTTTGCTGGCCGTGGGACAACTCGCCGGCCAGGGTGTCGGCGCGGCGGGTCAGTTGCAGGCGTTCGAGGACTTGATCGGCCATCTCCAGATGCTCGCGCTTGCTGTCGACGCGGCGCCAGAAGTTCAGCGCACGCGCGCCGTCGCGCCCTTGGGCGGCCAGGCGCAGGTTTTCGCGCACGCTGAGGTTCTGGAACAGGCTGGTGAGCTGGAACGAGCGCGCCATGCCCAGGCCGACGCGGCCGTGGGCCGGTTTGCGCATCAGGTTCTTGCCGTCAAAATGAATCGCGCCGGCGGTGGCCTGGCGCTCGCCGGTGAGGCAGTGAAACAGGCTGGTCTTGCCCGCGCCGTTGGGGCCGATAATGGTGTGAATGGTACCGGCTTCGACCTTGAGGTTGACGCCGTTGACCGCATGGAACGCGCCATAGGCCAGTTCCAGGTCTTTGGTTTCCAGCAGGATGCTCATAGCCCTTCCTCCTTGGCGACAGCGGCGGTCTTGCGGCTGCCGCGTGCCCGTTCGAACAACGACGCGAGGCCGCCCCACAAGCCGCCGCGCATAAAGATCACCACGAAGATCAGGATCACGCCGAGCAGCATCAGCCAGCGCGGCCACAGGTCGGAGAGAAAGTCCCCCAGCAGCACGATGGAACCGGCGCCCAGCAACGAGCCGAACAGCGAGCCGGTGCCGCCGACGATGGTCATGATCAGGATGTTCTCGGACATCGCCAGGTCGATGTTCGACAGCGGCACAAAGTGCAGCAGCATGGCGTACAGCGCGCCGGCAATGCCGGTGACGGCGCCGGACAGCACGAACACCAGGATCTTGAAATGCCGCGTGTCATAGCCGATGGCCGAGGCGCGGGTTTCGTTTTCGCGGATCGCCATCAAGGTGCTGCCGAACGGCGAGGCGATCACCCGGCGCGCGCCGATAAAGATCAGCAGGAACAGCACCGCCACAAAGCCATAGAACACACGGGCGTCGGCCAGCGACAGCAGCACGGTGTCACCGATGCGGATCTCCGGGCGCGGCACGCTGAGCAGGCCGTTGTCGCCGCCGGTCCAGTCGCTCAAGGTGTAGGCGACAAAGTAGGCCATCTGGCTGAACGCCAACGTGAGCATCACGAAGTAAATGCCGGTGCGCCGGATGGCCAGCGCACCGACCAGAAACGCCAGGAAACCACCGGCAATGGCAGCGCCGAGCAATGCGGTGAACAAGCCCAGTTGCAGGTGAATCATCAGCAGCGCCGCGCAATACGCACCGGCGCCGAAGAAAATGCCTTGGCCGAACGACAACAGCCCGGTGTAGCCCAGCAACAAGTTGCAGGCCAGCGCGGCCAGGGCAAAGATCAGGATCTCGGTGGCCAGGGTCGCCGAGGGCAGAATCAACGGCAAGCCGATCAGCACCGCCAGCACCCACAGCAACATGGCTTTGGATTGGGTTTTGGCAAACGGCAGGGGGTTTTTCTCGCTCATGTCAGGCTCTCCCGAACAGGCCGTAAGGGCGTACCAGAATCACCACGGCCATCGCGCCGTAGATCATCAGGCTCGCGCCTTGGGGCCAGAGTGTGGTCATCAGGCTTTGCACCACGCCTACCAGTAAACCGCCGACCAGCGCGCCGCTGAATGAGCCCATGCCGCCGATCACCACCACCACGAAGGCCACGCCGAGGATCTCCGGGCCGACAAAGGGTTGCGCGCCGCGCAAGGGCGCAAACAGCACGCCCGCAACACCGGCCAGGGCCACGCCAAGGGCAAAGGTCATGGAAAACAGACGGAAGATATTGGTGCCCAGCAGCGACACGGTTTCGGTGCTTTCACTGCCGGCGCGTACCAGGGCACCGAAGCGCGTGCGCTCCAGCAGCAGCCACAAGGCCAGGCCGATCAGCGCGGAAAACACGATGAGAAACAGGCGGTAGTAGGGATAGACGAAGTCACCCACCACCAGCACGCCGCGCAGCAGTTCCGGCACGGCGACACTTTTGCCCACCGGGCCCCAGATCATCACGCTGGCTTCCTGGATGATCAGTGCGATCCCCAGGGTCACCAGGATCTGGAACATGTGCGGCAAGTGATAAATCCGCTGGATCAGTAAGCGCTCGATCACCCACGCCAGCGCGGCCACCACCAGCGGCGCGATCAGCAGCGCCAGCCAGAAGTTGCCGGTAAGGCTCACGGCGGTGTAGCAGATGTAGGCACCCAGCAGGAAGAACGCGCCGTGGGCGAAGTTGACGAAGTTGAGCAAGCCAAAAATGATCGTCAGCCCGACCGCGATCAGGAAATAGATCATCCCCAACCCAAGGCCGTTGAGGATCTGGAACAGGTAAAGATTAAGCATGCAGAAACCCTCGGCAGGCAGCCGCTCACGCGGCCCTGCGCTAAGCAATTCAGAGGATCAGGCGAGCGTGCAGCCCGTCGCCTCGACCGGCGGGAACGATTGCCCGGCGCTGAGCACCTTGGCCAGGTCGTCCTTGTCGGCCATGTCGCCGGTGGCTTTGCCGATCAGCAGGTAGTAATCCTTGATCACCTGATGGTCACCGGCGCGGATCGACTCCTTGCCGGTCGGGCCTTCGTAGCTCAAGCCTTGCAGGGCTTTGGCCACCGTCGGGCCGTCGAAGCTGGCGGTGCTGATGATGGTTTCGAGCATGACTTTGGTGCTGATGTAATCAGCCGCCAGCGGGTAGGTGGGGTTGATGCCGTATTTGGCCTGGGTGAGCTTGACCAGTTCACGGTTGAGCGGGGTGTCGACCTGGTGCCAATACTGCGCGCCGAGGTACACGCCTTCGAGCACGTCGCTGCCCAGCTCCTGGAACTGGTCGAGCCCGGCGGACCACACCAGCAGCACTTTCATGCGCTCCTTGATCCCGAAGTTCACCGCCTGGCGCAGGGTGTTCGACGACTGGCTGCCGAAGTTGAGCAGCACCAGCACGTCGGGCCTGGCAGCGATGGCGTTGGTCAGGTAGCCGGAGAATTCCTGTTCCTGCAATGAGTGGTAGCTGTTGCCGACATGTTCCAGGCCATTGTCCTTGAGCACGGTCTTGGCGCCTTCGAGCAAGGCTTCGCCAAACACGTATTGCGGGGTGATGGTGTACCAGCGCTTGGCGTCAGGCAGCAGCTTGATCAGCGGCAGCAGGGTTTCGCGGATCGCGCCGTAGGTGGGCACCGACCAGCGGAAGGTCGCCTTGTTGCAGTCTTTGCCGGTCACTTCATCGGCGCCCACCGGGGTCATGAACACGCCGCCAACCTTGTCGACTTCCTTGGCCACCGCCAGCGCCGAGGACGACAGCGTGCAGCCCTGGAAGAATCGCGCGCCGTCCTGCTGGATCGCTTCCTGAACCTTGCGCACGGCTTTGCCGGCATTGCCTTCGGTGTCGATGACCTTGTAGTTGAGCGGGCGGCCGAGCACCTCGGGGTGCTGCTCCACCGCCAGGCGCGAACCCATGTCGGCAAACTTGCCATAGCTGGCAAACGCGCCGGACATGGACTTGAGGCCGTAAAAGGTAAAAGGCTCGGCGGCGAATGCAGAGCGCACACTCAGCGGAAGGCTGAGCGCGGCGGCGGCGGTAAGACTGGCTTTCAACAACGTACGACGCTGCATGGGGTGACTCCCTGGTTTAGTTATTGGCAGGAGCGGCAAGGGCGATACGGTGGAGCATGGGCCTGTGGGCAGGCCTGTTATTGGGTGACTCGGTGCTGCGGCTGGGCTCGGTCAAATGTGGGAGCGGCGGTGCGACGATTCGACTTGCTCGCGAATGCGGTGTATCAGTCACTGCATGCGGGTCTGACCCACCGCATTCGCGAGCAAGCCCGCTCCCACATTGGATCTTTAGTGTTTTTAAGAGTGATCAAACTCCAATAGAAAGTGCGGGCTGACCTGGCCTTCCAGCGCCGTCATGTGGTGTTCGGCGTCGCACATATGTTCATGCATCAGGTTGCGCACGGCCGTTTCATCACCGGCGCGAAAGGCCAGCAGCAACTGCTTGTGGTAGTCCAGGTTGGCCGCGTCGAACTGTTTGCGCTTGGGCTTGTAGGCCTTTTTCAGCACCACCAGGTCGCGCAACAGATCGTTGAGAAACTGCGCCATAAAACTCAGCAGCGGGTTGGGGCAGGCCTTGGCCAGCAGGTTATGGAACTCCAGTTCCGCCAGGCGCTGTTCGCGTTGGCCGGCTTCGCTGTCTTCGGGTGCGCTGCAAAAATCCACGTTGTCTTGCAGGGCCTGGTAATCGTCTTCGCTCAAGCGCCCCAGCACCGACACCGCCAGCTCCACCTCAATGACCTTGCGCAGTTGGTACACCTGCTCGCCGTCCAGGTGCTGGAAGTGCAGGTAGTTACGCAACGCGCGGCTGGCCGGTTCAGTGCCCGCCTGGTTCAGATAGGCGCCACCACTGGGGCCCGTGCGTGTACTCACCAAGCCTTCCACTTCCAGGGCCTTGAGTGCTTCACGGGCCGAGCCTTTGGAGCACTGGAAGCTTTCCATCAGCTCGCGCTCGGTAGGCAGGCGGTCGCCGGGCTTGAGCGCGTCGGTGACGATCGAGCGCTTGACCGACTCGACAATCACATCGGAAAGCTTCTGGCGTTTGCGTCGTAGCGGGCGGCTGAGCATGCTGTTCTATTGATCCTATTAATGCGGATTAATAGCACTTAATAACGATTGGGCGAGAGCGTCAACGCAGGGTGTCGTTTTCGGCCTGAAGTGGTCGTAAATGCGCGGGTTATTCCCAACTGCCGAGGTCGAGGCAGCGTGTGGAAACCGGCGGCTGTTTACCGAATACGAGAAAATCGCCTACCCAGCGGTTAATGCACCCGGCGGCGGTGCCAGGCCGGGCCGGCTCCTTGAGCAGCAATTGTTCGATGCCGGCTGCGACCGGCTCAGGCTCCTGGGCATTGACCAACACCATGCGTGCGACGCGCTCGGGAAACAATGCGGCGTAGCGGCTGCCGAGCCGGGTGGCCTGCGCGTTGCCGAGGTAATTGAGTTGGGCCTCACCCAGTTGTGCGCGCACAAATTCCATATCGCGCGCCGCTTGCTCAACGCCGTTGGCCTGGCTGAGGTCACGGGCGCTCAGTTCGATCACGTCATAGCGGTTGGTCAAGGTGCGATAGGCCTGGGTGGCGTAGGATTCCCAACGGCTGGTCAGGTGCAGGGCGAAGGTTGCGCCTTGGCCCTTTTGCGGCTCACCACCCTGGATAAATACCACGCCTTCACGGCTAAGCGGCTGGCGGGCGCCCACGCGGGTCAGGGTCAGGCGCACGCTGCCGCGTTTGGGCGCGGTATAGTCGCGGGGCACGTTCACACTGGCACATTGGGTGCGTTCCAGCACCTCGGGGTCCGGCCGCTCCTGGGCGGGGAAGGGGCAATCGAGCAGCCAGTCAATCGCGGTCGGCGCGATCAGTGGCTCGGCCAACGCCTTGCCGGCGATCAGCCAGAGGCCGATACACGCCAGGTTTCTGACCAGAACGCTGAGTTTCATCAAGAGGGTCCGGGCTGCCGTGTGAGGGCGGCTTTTTTACCAAGGACCCAGGGTCAAAGAATGTAGGGTAAGTAAACGCTTTGTGTAGGAGTTTACAGTTTTATTGTCGCAGCTCCGTATTCCAGCCGCCGCCCAACGCTTTGTACAAGGCAATGCTGGCTTGCAGCCGTGACAGCCGCAGTTGCACGTTCAAGTCCTGCGCGGCGTACAGGGTGCGCTGGGTTTCCAGCACCGTCAGCAAGTCCTCGGCGCCCGCCTGGTAGCGGCTCTCGGAGATCTGGAAGGCGGCCTGGGCCTGTTGCAGTTCTTCAGCCTGCCATTGGCGTTGCTGGTCCAGGCGCGTGATGCTGCTGAGGGCTTTCTCCACATCGGCAAAGCCGTTGATGATCGCGCCGCGATAGGTTTGCAGCAGCTCGTCCTGGCGGGCGCGAGCCTTGTCGCGCTCGGCGCTTAAACGGCCATTGTTGAAGATCGGCGCGACCAGCCCCGACGTCAGGGTGTAGAACGGGCTGCGCAGGATATCTTCAGCTTTATAGGCGCCGGAGCCGACTGTTGCGCCCAAGGTCACGGTGGGCAGCATGGCTGCGCGTGCCACCGTGACGTCGGCACTGGCCGCCGCCAGCTGCGCCTCGGCGCGGGCCAGGTCGGGGCGCCGGCTGAGCAGTTGGCTCGGCACGCCGGCACCCATGGTGGGCCAGGTCAGCGCCTGAAACGCCTCGTTGCCCAGGTCCAGGGCTTGTACGGGCTGACCGAGCAGGGCGGCGAGGGTGATACGCGACTCTTCGGCCACTTGCGCAATCAGCGGCAATTGCCGTTGCTGGCCGGCTACCAGGCTTTTCTGTTGGGCCAGCTCCAGGGCGGTGGCGGAGCCTGCGTTGTAGCGGGTTTGCACCAGGTCCAGCACACTGCGCGCATTGGCCAGGTTCAGCTCGGCGATCTGCTGGCGTTGCTGCGCGGCGAGGGTTTGCGCGTAGCGGTCGGCGACGTTGCTGAGCAGGGTCAGCTCCACGGTGGCCTGGTCGAACTCACTGGCGCGCAGGCTTTGCAGGGCGCTGTCGCGGGCGGCAAAGCGGCCGCCCCAAAAGTCCAGTTCATAGCTGGCGGTAAGGTTGGCACCGAAGCTGTCGACGGTCTTGTTGCTGTCGGTGGCGTCCAAGGAGGCATTGCCGTTGCCGCGCAGCAGTTTTTCACGGCTGGCGGTGAGGTTGAACTTGACCTCAGGCAGCAACGGCGCCCCGGCAATTACCGCACTCGCCTGGGCCTGACGCACCCGTGCCATGGCGGCGGCCACGTCATAACTGTCGCGTCGCGCCTGATCGATCAGGCGGTTGAGCGGCCGGCTGCCGAATTGTGTCCACCAGCGTTGGTTGGTCGCCTGCGTGGCATCGCGTTCGGCGTACTGCCAGGCGGGCGGTGGCGCGAGGCCGCTGTCGACGGTTGGTGGGTTGCCGGTGCAGGCGTTGAGCAACAGGCACACACCCAGCAGGGAAGATCGTTTATTCACTGGTCAACGCCTTAACCGGATCGAGCCGGGCAGCTTTACGGGCCGGCATAAAGCCGAATACGACACCGGTGACCAGCGCACAGCCAAACGCGCCAAACACCGCCAACAGAGAAAATTGCACCGCCACCTCGGCCAGCACCAATACGCCGCCCACCAGCAGCGCGAGGGCAATGCCGAACAGGCCACCGACCACCGAGAGCATCACCGCCTCGGTGAGGAACTGGCGCAGGATGTCGCGCTGGCGTGCGCCGGTGGCCATGCGAATACCGATTTCACGCGTGCGTTCACGCACCGTCATCAACATGATGTTCATCACACCGATCCCGCCCACCAGCAGGGAGATCGCTGCAATCGAGCCGAGCATCAGCGACAGCGTATTGGCCGTGCGGGCTTCGGCCTGAATCATCGCGGCGTTGTTGGTCAACTGGTAGTCACGTTTACCGTTGTGCAGCTTGAGCATCAGCTGATCAATGGCCATTTCAGCCTCGTGAACCTTGCGTGCATCGGCGGCGGCGATCGCCACGTATTCGGGGTTATAAGTGCCGAACAGGCGCACGCTGGCGGCGGTGTACGGGATGGCGACGCGGTCGTCGCTGTCTTTATTGCCGGAAGCGGAGCCTTTTTCGGCGAGCACGCCGATGACCTGGAAAGGCACGTTTTCGATCAGGATGTATTCGCCGATCGGGCTGGCGACGTTCTTGAACAGCTTTTCGCGGATACGGTGGCCGATCACCGCGACGGTAGCGCCGGCGCGCTCGTCTTCCTGGGTGAAATAACTGCCTTCGACCACCGGCCAGTTGAAAATCTCGGGGAAGTTGACGTCGTTGCCACCCACATAGGCCAAGTAGTCCAGGTTGCCGAAGCGAACCCCGGCGTCGTTGCCGTTGACCGGCATGATGTGCTTGACCTGGGGCAACATCGCCAGCGCGGCGACATCGCTGAGGGTCACGATACCCAGCGGCGTGCGCGGGTTGGGCGAGGAGCCGCTGAGGTAGATGATATTGGAGCCGAACGCGCCCATCTGCGCCATCACCTGGCGCTTGCTGCCTTCGCCGACGGCCAGCATCACCACCACCGAGGCCACGCCAATCACGATCCCCAGCAGTGTCAGCGCGGTGCGAAAGCGATTGATCCACATCACCCGCCAGGCCGCGCGTATGGCATCGAGCAGTTCGGCTTTCCAGGCACCGTTGTGCTCGGCACCGTCGGCCAGGCGCTGGCGCAGGTCGACGGCTTGCAGCGCGTCGCTGTTGGCCGTGACCGGTACATGGGTGTCACTGTGCGCCGAGTCGCTGATGATCAGCCCGTCGCGAATTTCGATGATGCGGTTGGCCCGCGCCGCGACTTCGCGGTCGTGGGTAATCAGGATCACCACATGGCCCTGGCTCGCCAGTTCGTCCAGCAGCGTCATCACCTCGGCGCCGCTGTGGCTGTCGAGGGCACCGGTGGGTTCGTCGGCGAGGATGATGTGCCCGCCGTTCATCAGTGCGCGAGCAATCGACACCCGTTGCTGCTGGCCGCCGGAGAGTTGGTGCGGGCGGTTGGCGGTGCGGTCGGCCAGGCCCAGGCGTGTGAGCAGGGCCTTGGCGCGGGCATGCCGCTCGGTGGCACTGATGCCCGCATAGATCGCCGGCATCTCGACGTTTTCCTGGGCCGACCCGGACGGAATCAGGTGGTAGCCCTGGAACACAAACCCAAAGGCTTCGCGGCGCAGCCAGGCCAGTTCGTCGCTGCCCAGGTGCGCGACGTTTTCGCCGGCGAACAGGTAGTCGCCCTCGGTGGGGCGGTCGAGGCAGCCGAGGATGTTCATCAGCGTGGATTTGCCGGAGCCGGAGGCGCCGACAATGGCGACGAATTCCCCGGCGTGGATCGACAGGTCGATCCCGCGCAGCACGTCGACCTGCGGGCTGTCACCGCCGCCGTAGGATTTGCGGATGTTCTTGAGTTCGATCAGCGGCGTGGTCAAATCAACCCCCACTGGCGTCGGCCGGGCCGATCAGCAGGTGATCGCCTTCCTTGACGCCACTCAGCACTTCGACGCGCAGGCGGTCGCTGATACCCACGCGCACCTCGCGCTCCTCAATGGAGCCGTTTTTTGCCACCACGCGGGCGGTTTGCGTAGCGCTGCCCTGGCTGCCAAGCAAGGCCGCAACCGGCACGGTGAGCACATCCTTGACTTGGCTGGCGACGAAAAACACCTGGGTGGTCATTTCGGCCATCAGGGCATTGTCGGCGTTGTCCACATCCAGCAGCACGGTGTAGAGCACCACACGGCCGCTCCCGCTTTTGCTGGTGCTGCTGGGGCTGCCGTTGCCCTGGCTGGTTTCATTAAGGGGCTTGGGCGGGATCGGCAGGATCTGGCGCACGGTGCTGGTCCAGCGCCGGCCACCGCCGCTGAGCGTGGTGAAATAGGCGGTCATGCCGGGTTTGACGTGGCCGATGTCGGCTTCGGAGACCTCGGCCCATACGGTCATCGGCGACAACTTGGCGATGCGCAGGATCAGCGGGGTCTGCTGCTGGGCGTTGAGGGTCTGGCCGACGCGCGCATCCACCGCCACCACTGTGCCGCTCATCGGCGCGAAGATGCGTGTATAGCCCAATTCGGCCTCGTCGCTGCGCAGGCTGGCCTGGGCCTGGCGGATCTGTGCCTGGAACATGTCGACCCGTGCCTGGGTGGCACTCAGCTCGGCCTTGGCGGTTTGCACGTCTTCTTCGCGGGTGGCGTTACCGGCCACCAGGCGTTGCTGGCGCTGGTATTTCTGGCGCGCCAGTTCGTGCTGGGCTTTCTGCTCCTGCAACTGGGCCTTGAGGTTGTCGATGGCATAGCGGCTGGCATCGAGCTTGGCCTGTTGCGTGGCGGGGTCGATTTCGACCAGCAACTGGCCTTCTTTGACCTGGTCACCGGCCTCGACATGAATTTTGCGGATTTGCCCGGATGCCTGTGCGCCCACATCGACATACCGGCGTGGTTGCAGGGTGCCCAGCGCCGTCACGCTGTTTTCAATGTTGCCACGGGTGACGGTGACGGTAGACAGGCTATCGCGGCCCGGCGGCAGTATTTGCCAGGCCGCCAGCGCGACGATGGTAATCAGGCACGCGACAACCAGCAGGGCGCGTCGGGCGGGGCGAGGGCGTTTCATGCGTTGGTTCCAGCCGGGAAGTGTGGACCGCAGTTGCGGAGGGCTGACAGTTATACGAGAAAATTGCCCGAAGATTTAGGCGTTTACATACGAGGTAACAGCTGCGTCGAATAAAAAAAATCGACAGTTGATGCAAGACTTCTTTAAAAGTAGATGAGAATTACTATAAATTGCACGCATTCAAACTGCCATCATCCATGGCCGGTCTTCATTAGCACTCAAGGATCAGATGCCGTCTCCCCAGACGGTCGGGAGTCATGTTGGAAAACTACTATCGCGAGCTGGTGTGTTTCCTCAACGCCAAGCTGGGCAACCGTCAGGTGGCCGAAGATGTGGTGCATGACGCCTACGTGCGAGTACTGGAGCGCGCCAGCGAAACGCCGATCGAACAGCCGCGCGCGTTTTTGTACCGCACCGCGCTGAACCTGGTGATCGACGGCCATCGGCGTAATGCCTTGCGCCAGTCCGAGCCCCTGGAGGTGCTGGACAGCGAAGAACGCTTCGCTTCCAGTTCGCCCCACGCCAACCACGATCAGGCCCAGCGCCTGGCCCTGCTCGATCGTGCCCTGGCCGAGCTGCCCAGCGCCTGCCGCGACAGCTTCCTGCTGCGCAAGCTCGAGGGCCTTTCTCACCCGCAGATCGCCGAGCGCCTGAGCATTTCCCGCAGCCTGGTAGAAAAACATATCGTCAACGCCATGAAGCATTGCCGGGTACGCATGCGTGAGTGGGACGCGCACTGATCGCAGATTAGTTAAATTTTATTTCACTGTCCTCGTTTCCTATCAACACATGGCCTGTTGTTCAGGCTTTGCAGGTATTCCCGCCCCACCGCCAAGGGGCTTATCCAGAGGACACTGGAATGACACAGGCAATTGCTTCGCCCGCGGTTCACGACCTGATCGGGATCGGTTTCGGCCCATCGAACCTGGCGCTGGCCATCGCCCTGCAGGAGCGTGAAAAAGCCCAGGGTAAACTGGACGTGGTGTTTCTCGACAAGCAGGCCGACTACCGCTGGCACGGCAATACCCTGGTCACCCAGAGCGAGCTGCAGATTTCGTTCCTCAAGGATCTGGTGACGCTGCGCAACCCCACCAGCCCGTACTCGTTCGTCAACTACCTGAAGGCCCACGACCGCCTGGTGGATTTCATCAACCTGGGCACTTTTTACCCATGCCGCATGGAGTACAACGACTACCTGCGCTGGGTGGCCGGGCAGTTCCAGGCCCAGGCGCGGTATGGCGAGGAAGTGCTGGCCATCGAGCCGATCCTGCACCAGCAGCAGGTTGAAGCGTTGCGCGTGATCTCCCGTGATGCGCAGGGCGAACAGCATGTGCGCACCACCCGCTCGGTGGTGGTCAGCGCCGGCGGCACGCCACGTGTACCCGAGGCGTTCAAGGCACTCAAGGATGACGGCCGGGTGTTCCACCACTCCCAATACCTCGAGCGCATGGCCCAGCAGCCGTGTGTGGAGGGCAAGCCGATGCGCATTGCCATCATCGGCGGCGGGCAGAGCGCGGCCGAAGCCTTTATCGACCTCAACGACAGCTTCCCGTCGGTGCAGGTGGACATGATCCTGCGCGGTTCGGCGCTTAAACCGGCGGATGACAGCCCGTTCGTCAACGAGGTGTTCTCGCCGGCCTTTACCGACCTGGTGTTCCAGCAAGTCGGCGCCGAGCGTGAGCGCCTGGTGGCTGAGTACCAGAACACCAACTATTCGGTGGTCGACCTGGACCTGATCGAGCGCATCTACGGGATTTTCTACCGCCAGAAAGTCTCCGGCATCAACCGCCAGGCCTTCCGCACCATGACCGTGGTCGAGAAAGCCACGGCCGGGTCGCTGGGCATCGAGTTGGTACTGCGCAACAACGCCAACGGCGACACCAGCGTCAGCCATTACGACGCGGTGATCCTGGCCACCGGCTACGAGCGCCAGATGCACCGCGAACTGCTGGCGCCACTGCAAGCCTATATGGGCGACTTCGAGGTGGCCCGCGACTATCGGATCGTCACCGACGAGCGCTGCAAGGCCGGTATCTATATCCAGGGGTTCAGCCAGGCCAGCCATGGTTTGAGCGACACCTTGCTGTCGGTACTGCCGATCCGGGCGGACGAGATTGCCGCCTCGCTGTATGAACACGATCGCCATCGTGGCAAGGCACGCTCGGTGCAGGATTTGCTGCTGGCCACTGCTAGCTAAGTAACAAGCTGCAAGCTTCAAGCTTCAAGCTTCAAGCTTGCGGCTTGCGGCTTGATCCTGATACTGTACAAAAAACCAGTATCGGTAGCCCTTCATGCAGTTGATCGAAAAACTCAGCATCCTCGCCGACGCCGCCAAGTACGACGCCTCCTGCGCCAGCAGCGGCGCGCCCAAGCGCAGCTCCGAGGGCAAGGCCGGGTTGGGCTCTACCGATGGCATGGGCATTTGCCACAGCTACACGCCGGACGGGCGTTGTGTGTCGTTGCTCAAGGTGTTGCTCACCAACTTCTGCCTCTACGACTGCCAATACTGCGTCAACCGCCGCTCCAGTGACGTGCCCCGTGCGCGTTTCAGCCCGGAGGAGGTGGTTACCCTGACCCTGGACTTTTACAAACGCAATTGCGTCAGCGGGCTGTTCCTCAGCTCCGGCATCATTCGTTCGGCCGACTACACCATGGAGCAGTTGGTTCGGGTCGCCAAACTGTTGCGCGAAGAGCATGACTTTCGCGGTTACATCCACCTCAAGACCATTCCCGAAGCCGACCCTGCGCTGATCGCCGAAGCCGGGCGTTATGCCGATCGCCTCAGCGTAAACATCGAACTGCCCACCGACGCCAGCCTGCAAACCCTGGCGCCGGAGAAGCAGATCGGCTCGATCAAGCAAGCCATGCAGACCATCTACACCGGCGAGCAGACGGTGTTCAACGAGCCGCGCGCACCGCGTTTTGCGCCGGCGGGGCAGAGCACGCAGATGATCGTCGGCGCCGATGACACCGACGACAGCACCATCCTGCACGGTGCCGAGGCGCTGTATGGCAGCTACAAGCTGCGGCGCGTGTATTACTCGGCGTTCAGTCCCATCCCCAACAGCCCTAAAAGTGTGCCGCTGGCCGCGCCGCCGCTGATGCGTGAACACCGCCTGTACCAGGCCGACTTTCTGCTGCGCAGTTACGGTTTCAGCGCCAATGAGCTGTTCCAAGGCCCAGGCCATCTGGCGCTGGATATCGACCCCAAGCTGGCCTGGGCGCTGGAGCACCGCGAGGTGTTCCCGTTGGACCTGAACCGCGCCGAGCCCACACTGATCGCGCGCATACCCGGCATTGGTCTGCGCACCACCCAGCGCCTGGTCGACCTGCGCCGCGAACGCAAAATTCGCTTTGAAGACCTGGCCCGCATGCGTTGCGTGCTGGCCAAGGCCAAGCCATTTTTCATCACCAGCGACTACCACCCGCAACAGGCGGACAGCACCAGCGTGCTGCTGCGCGAGCAATTGCGCGACCGCCCGCAGCCGCAACAGATGGGGCTGTGGGGATGATCAGCCTGGAATGCGACAACCTGTTCAGTACCTGGCGCGAGCAGGCGCGCTGGTTGCTCAGCCATCAGGTCGACCCCAGCCAGGTGAGCTGGGGCGAGGCCGAAGTGGCGGACCTGTTCGCCACTGACGAGCCTGTGCCTGAGCAGCTCGGGCCTTTTCAGGCGCGGATCCCCAAGGCGTTGCTGGAATTGCTGGAGTCGGCCGCCTGTTACCACGGTGATCAGCGTTGGAGCCTGCTGTACGAGGTGTTGTGGCGTGTCAGCCATGGCGACCGCACTGCGATGCTGGCCGGGGACAAGTTGGGCAGTGAGTTACAGCGGCGCATCAAACAGGTCAGCCGCGAAGCCCATCACCTGCATGCGTTTGTGCGGTTTATTGCCTTGCCTGCAGAGGCTGGGCCCCAGTTGCCGGAGTATGTGGCGTGGCATGAGCCGGCCCATGACATCTTGAAGTCCGCCAGCCAGCACTTTGTGGGGCGCATGGGCCGCCATCGCTGGATGATCGCAACACCCTTGGACGGCGTGTATTACGACGGTGAGCAGTTGATTCATCAACGCCAGTGCCCTGAAGCATGGCAACAATTGGCGCAGAATGTCGAAGACCCGCACAGCGCGATGTGGCTGACCTATTACAGCCATATCTTCAACCCGGCGCGGTTGAACCCCAAGGTGATGGAAGGGCATTTGCCCAGCCGGTTCTGGAAGAATTTGCCGGAGGGCAAGCTGATACCGGGGCTGATCAGCGAGGCGCGCACGGGCAAGCAGAAGGATGGGCAGGCGAAGCTGATCGGCGCCAGGCCCGGCAAGAAAATCTCAAGCGGGCACGCTTAAAAAGTGTGGGAGCAGGCTTGCCTGCGATGGCATCAACTAGATGTACCTGATACACCGAGGTGTCTGCATCGCAGCGGTGCGACGATTCGACAAGCCAGCTCCCACATTTAGACTGTGTTGCATCAGGTAGAGAGGCTTTTGCTTTGCACTTGATCCGGCTCTTGATTCAACCACTCAGGCCGGCTTTCAGGCCGCCGTGCTGTAGATCTTGATCTGAGACGCCCCGTTAACCACGATGGGGCAAGGATGGCCCATCGCGGCGGCCCATGGATTCAAACCGGAGTGAGGGCACACCGGGCGTTTGCCAAAAGTGACCCGCCGTCAGGGCGGAACCCTAAGCCGCCGTTACCGCAGCAACGGACATACATCCCCACTGCGACGATAAAACAGCCCAACACCCCAGACGCCAATATTTGTGTAGATACCTATGCTGCGATAGCGGTCTATCCGTGCCAGATGCGCTGACTGACAAACCGCTATCGCAGGCAAGCCAGCTCCCACATTAGTATGGTGGCGGTCTTGAACCCCGAGCCAGGAAGGAGAATGCATGTCTACCGCTGTTCGTCTTGCCCAACCCACCGACGCCGAGGGCATCAGCCAGATTATTCTGGCGGCCTTGCACAGCAGTAATGCGCGGGATTACCCGGCGGATGTGATTGCTCGGGTTGCCAGCAACTTCACGCCCGACGCCGTGCTGGCCTTGCTCCAGCGCCGGGTGGTGCTGGTGGCGATCCAGGATCAGCTGATCGTCGCTACCGCCGCCCTTGATAGCAACGTGGTGCGCTCGGTGTTCGTCAACCCGACGTTGCAAGGGCAGGGCATTGGCCGGCTGCTGATGATCGAAGTCGAACTGCGTGCCGTTGAAGCCGGGGTGACGGTCCTGAGCGTGCCGTCGTCGCTGACGGCCGAGCCGTTTTATACCAAGCTGGGTTTTCACACGGTGCGTGACGTTTACCATGGCAACGAACGCACCTTGGTGATGGAGAAGGCCTTGTTATCGCGCCATCCCATCGGGCCATATCGCGATCGTCCGCACCGATCCCAGGTGGTAGCGCTGTGGCAGCAGGCGTTTGGCTATGACACCGCGCACAACCTGCCAAGCCTGGCAATCGACAAAAAACTGGCGGTCAATGATGGGCTGTTCTTTGTAGCGACAGATAAAAAGGCCGTGATCGGTACTATCCTGGCCGGCTATGACGGGCATCGCGGCTGGTTGTATTCGGTGGCGGTACACAGCGATTATCGTCGGCAGGGCCTGGGCGCTTCATTGGTGCGCTATGCCGAGCAGGCACTGACTGCGTTGGGTTGCATGAAGATCAACCTGCAGATTACGGGCGGCAATGACGCGGTGGTGGGGTTCTACGAGGCGCTAGGGTATGGGGTGGAGCCGAGGATCAGCATGGGCAAGAAGATTGCGGTGAATATCCCCAAGCAATCTTAAAGAGAGTGGAGGTCAAATGTGGGAGCGGGCTTGCTCCCACATTGGGTTTTGCGTTTGCTGAGTCAGACCTTGACGATCCAACCTTCTGGCGCTTCAACGTCGCCGGTCTGCACGCCGGTGAGCTCTTTGTAGAGCGCCTGGGTGATCGGGCCCACTTCGGTTTCGCTGTGGAACACGTGCAGCTTGCCATTGTACTGGATGCCGCCGATTGGCGAGATCACGGCAGCGGTGCCGCAGGCGCCGGCTTCCTTGAACAGGTCCAGTTTGTCGATGAACACTTCGCCCTCGACAACTTTCAGGCCCAGGCGGGTCTGGGCCAGTTCGATCAGCGACAGGCGGGTGATGCCTGGCAGCACCGAAGGCGACTTCGGCGTGATGAACTGGTTGTCGTGGGTGATACCAAAGAAGTTGGCCGAACCGACTTCCTCGATTTTCGAATGGGTCATCGGGTCCAGGTAGATCGCGTCGGCGAAACCGGATTTCTTCGCTTCCGAACCCGGCATCAGGCTGGCGGCATAGTTGCCACCGACCTTGGCGGCACCGGTGCCTTGTGGCGCGGCGCGGTCGAAGGTGGAGATCTGGAAGTTGTGTGGCACCAGGCCGCCTTTGAAGTAGGCGCCGACCGGGATGGCGAACACCGAGAAGATAAACTCCGGTGCGGTACGCACGCCGATGTTGTCACCGGTGCCGATCACGAACGGGCGCAGGTACAGCGCGCCGCCGCTGCCGTACGGCGGGATGAACCGCTCGTTGGCCTTGACCACTTGTTTGCAGGCTTCGATGAAGTCTTCGGTGGTCACATGCGGCATCAGCAGGCGTGCGCAGCTGCGTTGCATACGGGCGGCGTTCTGGTCCGGACGGAACAGGTTGATCGAGCCGTCCTTGCAACGGTAGGCCTTGAGGCCTTCAAAGCACTGCTGGCCATAGTGCAGGGCGGTGGAACCCTCGCTGATGTGCAGCACGTTGTCGTCGGTCAGGGTGCCCGCTTGCCATTCGCCGTTTTTCCAGGTTTGGAGAAACCGCTTGTCGGTCTTGATGTAGTCAAAACCCAGCTTGTCCCAATTGATGCTTTCGTTACCCATGACACCCTCTATCTCTGGTCAACCGCCTGGTCGAAGGCAGGCTTGTCGGTTTTTTACTGGATGGGCGCAACAATACTTCATTCTTGCTTTATGTGGGAGCGGGCTTGCTCGCGAATGCAGTGTGTCAGTCGATACACATGTGACTGATATACCGTATTCGCGAGCAAGCCCGCTCCCACAGGAGAATGGCGGCAGGTCACAGGTGCAGCGCGTGCCCCAAAGCTCTTAAAGCAGCTTCCTGTACCGCCTCACCCAAAGTCGGATGCGCATGGATGGTGCCCGCCACATCTTCCAGGCGCGAGCCCATTTCCAGGCTCAGGCCAAAGGCCGTGGACAGCTCGGACACACCAACCCCCACCGCCTGCCAGCCGACAATCAGGTGGTTGTCACGCCGCGCGACCACGCGCACAAAGCCGGTTTTCGACTCCAACGTCATCGCCCGGCCATTGGCCGCAAACGGGAAGCTCGACACAATGCAGTCCAGGCCAGCCGCCTTGGCTTCGTCCGGAGTCTTGCCGACCACCACCAGCTCCGGGTCGGTAAAGCACACCGCCGGGATCGCCGCCGGGTTGAACTCGCGGTGTTTGCCGCTGATCAGTTCGGCGACCATCTCGCCCTGGGCCATGGCTCGGTGCGCCAGCATCGGCTCGCCGCTCAGGTCGCCGATGGCGTACACATTGCGCATGCTGGTCTGGCAACGGTTGTCGATCTTGATCGCCGCACCGTTCATCGCCAGGTTCAGCACTTCGAGGTTCCAGCCCTGGGTGTTGGGTTTGCGGCCCACGGCCACCAGCACCTGATCGGTTTCCAGCGACAGCGTGTCGCCATTCGGGTCACGTACCTGCAGGCTGTTATTTTCGAAACCGGTGACGCCGTGGCTGAGGTACAGCTTGACCCCCAACTGTTTGAGCGATTCGGCCACCGGCAGCGTCAGCTCGCCGTCATAGGCGGGCAGGATGCGCTCCTGCGCCTCGACCACACTGACCTCGGCGCCGAGCTTGCGGTAGGCAATGCCCAGCTCCAGGCCGATATAGCCGCCACCCACCACAATCAGGCGCTTGGGCACGCGGGTCGGTGCCAGTGCTTCGGTTGACGAGATGATCGGCCCGCCAATCGGCAGCATCGGCAGGTTGACGCTTTTCGAGCCGGTGGCCAACAGCAGGTGCTCGCACTGAATGCGCTGGTCGCCGACGTCGACGGTCTTGCCGTCGACCACCTTGGCCCAGCCGTGGATCACCTGCACTTTGTGCTTCTTGAGCAACGCAGCCACGCCTGTGGTCAGGCGATCAACAATGCCATCTTTCCATTCCACGCTCTTGCGGATGTCCAGGGTCGGCACATCCACTTCAATGCCCAACTGCGAACCCTGGCTGTGGTGCACGGTTTGCTGGAACTGCTCGGCCACATGAATCAAGGCCTTGGAGGGAATGCAGCCGATGTTCAGGCAAGTGCCGCCGAGCGCCTGGCCCTCAACCAGAATGGTCGGGATGCCCAGCTGGCCGGCACGGATAGCCGCTACATAACCGCCAGGGCCGCCGCCGATAATCAGCAGCGTAGTGTTCAATGTCTGAGGCATGCCTTACTCCAAAAACAGGCTGGCGGGTTGTTCGAGCAGGCCACGAATGGCCTGGATGAATTGCGCCGCGTCCATGCCGTCGACCACGCGGTGATCGAAGGAGCTGGAGAGGTTCATCATCTTGCGCACCACGATCTGGCCCTTGATCACCATCGGCCGTTCGACGATGCGGTTGACGCCGACAATCGCAACTTCCGGCAGGTTCAACACCGGCGTGCTGACGATACCGCCCAGTGCGCCCAGGCTGGTCAAGGTGATGGTCGAGCCCGACAGCTCATCGCGATTGGCCTTGCCATTGCGTGCGGCGCTGGCCAAACGTGCGATTTCTTCGGCGTTGCCCCACAGGCTGCGGGCTTCGGCGTGACGTACCACCGGTACCATCAGGCCCACGTCGCTTTGGGTGGCGACGCCCACATGCACCGCGCCCAGGCGGGTGATGACTTGGGCTTCGTCGTCGTAACGGGCGTTGATCTGCGGGAAGTCGCGCAACGCCACGACCATGGCGCGCACGATAAACGGCAGCAAGGTCAATTTGCCGCGTGTGGCGCCGTGCTTCTCATTGAGGTGCACGCGCAGTTCGTCCAGCGCGGTGACGTCGATTTCTTCCACGTAACTGAAATGCGCGGCGCGGCGGGTGGCGTCCTGCATGCGCTGGGCGATCTTGCGGCGCATGCCGATCACCGGGATCTGTTCTTCAGTGTTGCGTTCGGCGTAAGGGTTGGCGGTTGCCGAAGCCTGGGTTGCACCTTGTTGCAGGTAAGCGTCCAGATCTTCGTGCAGCACCCGACCCGCCGGGCCGCTGCCCTGTACCAGGCGCAGTTGAATGCCGGCATCCAGCGCGTGCTTGCGCACGGCAGGCGAAGCCAATGGGCGTTCGTTCGCGTCACGCGCAACCGGTGCCGCAGCAGGTTTGGCAACTGGTTTTGACTCAGGCGCAGGCGCTGGCTTGGCTTCAACCACTGGCGCTGGTGCAGCTTTCACCGGCTCAGCCACCACCGGTGCATCCTTTGCATTCCCCGCGCCTTCTACTTCAATGCTGATCAAAATACTGCCCACCGCCATGACTTCGCCGGGCTCGCCGCCCAGAGAAATCACTTTGCCGTGTACCGGCGAGGGAATGTCCACCATCGCCTTGTCGGTCATTACATCCGCCAGTACCTGGTCTTCAACCACCAGGTCACCGACTTTTACGTGCCATACCGACAGTTCAACTTCTGCGATGCCTTCGCCAATGTCCGGCATCTTGATAACGTGCGTGCCCATTCAGACCTCCATGACCCGTTTCAACGCCGCGCCCACGCGGGACGGCCCTGGGAAATACGCCCACTCTTGCGCGTGCGGGTAGGGCGTGTCCCAACCGGTGACGCGTTCGATCGGCGCTTCCAGGTGATGGAAGCAATGCTCTTGCACCAGCGACACCAACTCGGCACCAAAGCCGCAGGTGCGGGTGGCTTCATGCACCACCACGCAACGGCCGGTCTTCTTCACGGAGTTGACGATGGTTTCCAGGTCCAGCGGCCACAGGCTGCGCAGGTCGATGACCTCGGCGTCGATGCCGGTTTCTTCGGCGGCGACTTGCGACACGTACACGGTGGTGCCGTAGGTCAGCACCGTCACGGCCGAGCCCGGGCGCACGATGGCGGCCACGTCCAGCGGCACGGTGTAGTAACCGTCCGGCACTTGCGCTTGCGGGTGTTTCGACCAGGGTGTAACCGGGCGATCGTGGTGGCCATCGAACGGGCCGTTGTACAGGCGTTTAGGCTCGAGGAAGATTACCGGGTCGTCGTTTTCGATCGAGGCGATCAACAGGCCCTTGGCGTCATACGGGTTGGACGGCATCACCGTGCGCAGGCCGCAGACCTGGGTGAACACCGCTTCAATACTCTGGCTGTGGGTCTGGCCGCCGTAGATGCCGCCGCCGCACGGCATGCGCATGGTCAGCGGCGCGGTGAACTGGCCGGCCGAGCGATAACGCAGGCGGGCGGCTTCGGAAATGATCTGGTCGGTGGCCGGGTATACGTAGTCGGCAAACTGGATTTCTGCCACCGGGCGCAGGCCATACGCGCCCATGCCCACGGCAACGCCGACGATGCCGCTTTCGGAGATGGGCGCGTCAAACACCCGCGAGCTGCCGTACTTGTTCTGCAAACCTTCGGTGCAACGGAACACACCGCCGAAGTAGCCGACGTCCTGGCCGAACACCACCACGTTATCGTCACGCTCAAGCATCACATCCATGGCCGAGCGCAGCGCCTGGATCATGGTCATGGTGGTGGTGGTCATGGCGGTTTCCAATTCGATGCTGTTGTTGTGATCGTTCATGTCAGACCCCCAACTCTTGACGCTGGCGCTTCAAGTGCTCCGGCATCTCTTTATAAACGTCTTCGAACATGGTCGCGGCGCTTGGAATCTGGCCGCCGGCCAGGGTGCCGTACTGTTCGGCTTCTTTCTGCGCCTTGACCACTTCGGCCTCAAGCTCGGCACTGACCGCCGTGTGCTCCTCTTCGGACCACTGGCCAATCTTGATCAGGTGCTGTTTGAGGCGCGCGATAGGGTCGCCGAGCGGGAAGTGGCTCCAGTCATCGGCCGGGCGGTATTTGGACGGATCGTCCGAAGTGGAGTGCGGGCCGGCGCGGTAGGTGACCCACTCGATCAGGGTTGGCCCAAGGTTGCGGCGCGCACGCTCGGCGGCCCAGGCAGACGCTGCATACACGGCGATAAAGTCGTTGCCGTCCACACGCAGGGAAGCGATGCCGCAACCCACGCCGCGTCCGGCGAAGGTCGTGGCTTCACCGCCGGCGATGGCCTGGAAGGTGGAGATGGCCCACTGGTTGTTGACCACGTTGAGAATGACCGGCGCGCGGTACACGTGGGCGAAGGTGAGGGCGGTGTGGAAGTCCGATTCGGCGGTGGCGCCGTCGCCGATCCAGGCCGAGGCGATCTTGGTATCGCCCTTGATCGCCGAGGCCATGCCCCAGCCCACGCCTTGCACGAATTGGGTGGCGAGGTTGCCGGAAATAGTGAAGAAACCGGCGTCCTTGACCGAGTACATGATCGGCAACTGACGGCCCTTGAGCGGGTCGCGCTCGTTGGACAGCAGTTGGCAGATCAGGTCCACCAGCGGCACTTCGCGGGCCATCAGAATGCTTTGCTGGCGGTAGGTGGGAAAGCACATGTCGTCGATGTTCAAGGCCAGGGCCTGGGCGCTGCCGATGGCTTCTTCGCCAAGGCTTTGCATGTAGAACGACATTTTTTTCTGACGCTGGGCGACCACCATGCGGTTGTCGAAGATGCGCGTCTTGAGCATGGCGCGCATGCCTTTACGCATGATCTCGGCGGATACGCCTTCAGCCCACGGGCCAAGGGCCTGGCCCTGGTCGTCGAGCACGCGGATCAGGCCCTTGGCCAGGTCAGCGGTGTCGGCGGGTTCTACGTCGATGGCGGGTTTGCGCACCGTACCTGCGTCAGTCAGGCGCAGGTAGGTAAAGTCGGTCTTGCAGCCTGGGCGGCCCGAGGGTTCGGGAACGTGCAGGCGCAGTGGTGCATACGGCTGGTTCATGGCTTTCTACGCTCGATCTTGTGAATTTCTTGTAGTGGGCGCGCTAGCTGACAGTCAGTCTCCGGATAAGAGAAATCTTGTCCTACAAACATCATAGGCGTGGCGTAGAAGAATATTTATCTGTGTTTCATTGCGCTCAAGACCATTTGCGGATAAAAAAACTGCATAAACATAATAAACAGGTGATTTTGTCTCATGCGCAAACTGGACCGTACCGATATTGGCATTCTGAACGCCCTGCAGGAGAACGCCCGCATCACCAACGCCGACCTGGCCCGCTCGGTCAACCTGTCGCCCACGCCGTGCTTCAATCGCGTCAAGGCCATGGAAGAATTGGGGCTTATCCGCGATCAGGTGACGTTGCTGGACGCCGACCTGCTGGGGCTGCACGTGAATGTGTTCATCCATGTGAGCCTGGAAAAACAGAATGAGCTGGCATTGCAGCAGTTCGAAGGCGCGATCTCGGACCGGCCGGAAGTGATGGAGTGTTATCTGATGGCGGGCGACCCGGACTATCTGATCCGGGTACTGGTGCCGACGATCCAGTCGCTGGAGCGTTTCATGATGGACTTTCTGACCAAGGTGCCGGGGGTGGCCAATATCCGCTCAAGCTTTGCGCTTAAGCAGGTGCGCTACAAGACCGCGCTGCCGTTGCCGGCCAATGGCATCAGCCTGGGCAACTGAGATTTAACTGAATCACACCATTCAATGTGGGAGCGGCGGTGATTTATTTCAAAGTTGGTTAAGGGGAATCTTCAGATACGTCACGCCATTGTCTTCCGCAGGCGGCATATTCCCCGCCCGCACATTCACTTGAATTGCCGGTAGCAACAGCGTCGGCATCCCCAGCCCGGCATCACGCTGGGTGCGCATCTCTACAAACGCCGCTTCATCCACGCCGTCATGCACATGAATGTTGCCCGCGCGCTGCTCGGCGACCGTGGTCAAGCACTTGGCTTCGCGGCTTTCAGGCGGGTAGTCGTGGCACACATACAGTTCAGTCTCCAGTGGAAAGGCCAGCAGCTTGCGCATCGACGCATACAACTGCCGCGCATCGCCGCCAGGGAAATCGCAACGTGCGGTGCCCACATCCGGCATGAACAGCGTGTCGCCCACCAGAATCAAGCGGCCGTCGATCAGGTACGCCATGTCGGCGGGAGTGTGGCCGGGCACATGCAGCGCCTGGGCCTTCAAGTTGCCGATATGAAAGATTTCATCCGGCGCAAACAGGTGGTCGAACTGCGAGCCATCGACGCGAAATTCCGGCTCCAGGTTGAACAGGCGCTTGAAGACGTCCTGTACCTTACTGATGGATTGGCCGATGGCTATTTTGCCGCCGAGCGTGCGGCGCAGGTAAGGCGCAGCCGACAAGTGATCGGCATGCGCGTGGGTTTCCAGCAGCCACTGCACCTGCAAACCGTGCTCACGCACAAAGGCGATGACTTTATCGGCTTGGGTGGTTTCAGTGCGTCCGGACGCAGGGTCGTAATTGAGTACCGAATCGACGATGGCGCACGGCCCGCCATCGTGTTCATAGATGACGTAGGTGAAGGTCGACGATGCCTCGTCCAGAAAGGCTTGAATCAACGCTGGCATGGCGGCGGTCCCCGGAAGCGAAAAAAGTGGTTACAATCAGTTTACGTTTACACATAATGTTTTGAGCTTAAGTGACATAAAGGACCCGAGGCAAATGGAATCTACTCTGAGTGAGGGCGAAGTCGCCCAATTGCGCGCATCGGCGTCCAAGGCGTGTTCCTTGCTCAAGGCACTGGCCAATGAGGACCGCCTGTTGATCCTGTGCCAGTTGACCCAGGGCGAGCGCAACGTCGGCGAGCTGGAAACCATGACCGGCGTGCGTCAGCCCACCCTGTCACAACAGTTGGGCATTTTGCGCGACGAAGGGTTGGTCGCCACCCGTCGGGAAGGTAAATACATTTTCTACGGGCTGGCCAGCCACGAAGTGATTCAAGTGATGAAGACCTTGTCCGGCTTGTACTGCGGCGCGGTCATAAAAAGCTGGGCGTGACGCCATACGGCAGCGACCCTTGTGTGCATTGACGATAAAAGGCAAAAGACCATGACCGAGCAACACTGGGGACCGACCATCAGTGGCGACATCGTAGTCATCGGCGGCGGCTCGGCAGGCATCGGCCTGCTGGCCAGCCTGCTCAAACGCGACCCGCAGCTGAACATCACCCTGATCGAACCTAACGACTACCACTGCTATCAGCCGGCCTGGACGCTGGTCGGCGGCGGCGCCTACGACCTGAAAAAGACCCGACGGCCGTTGGCCGACGTACTGCCCAATGGCGTCGCCTGGGTGCAGGCCGCAGTCGCCGAATTGCTGCCCGACGAGCAAACCCTGGTGCTCGACAACGGCCAGCGCGTGAGCTGGAACAACCTGATCGTGTGCCCTGGCCTGCGCCTGGCCTGGGAAAAAATCGACGGGCTGGAACAAACCCTCGGCCAGAACGGCGTTACCTCCAACTACAGCTACGAGCACGCGGCCTACACCTGGCAGTTGGTGCAGCAGCTTCAGAGCGGCAAGGCGATCTTCACCCAGCCAGCCATGCCGATCAAATGTGCAGGCGCGCCGCAAAAAGCCATGTACCTGTCCTGCGATCACTGGCTCAAGCAGGGCAACCTGAAAAACATCGACGTCGAATTCAACCTGGCCGGCGCCGCGCTGTTTGGCGTCGCGACCTTTGTGCCGCCGTTGATGAAATACGTAGAGAAATACAACGCCCGCCTGGCGTTCAACGCCAACCTGATCAAGGTCGATGGCTCGGCCCGCAAAGCCTGGTTTGAAGTCAAAGACGCCGAAGGCAAGGCCACCGTCGAAGAAAAATCCTTCGACCTGTTGCACGTGGTCCCTCCGCAAGTGGCCCCGGATTTTATCCGCCAGAGCCCGTTGGCCGACCCCGCCGGTTGGTGCGAGGTGAACCCGCACAGCCTGCAACACCTGCGCTACCCGCACATCTTCGGCCTCGGCGATGTGTGCGGCACCACCAACGCCAAAACCGCCGCCGCCGTGCGCAAGCAGATCGTGGTGGTGGCCGAAAACCTGCTGGCCCTGCGCAAACAGGCGCCGCTGCCGCTCAAGTACGACGGCTACGGCTCCTGCCCGTTGACGGTGGAGAAGGGCAAGGTGGTGCTGGCCGAGTTTGGTTATGGCGGCAAGCTGCTGCCGACCTTCCCGCTGGACCCGACCCAGGCACGCCGCTCGATGTGGTTCCTCAAGGCCACGCTGCTGCCGTGGTTTTACTGGAACGGCATGCTCAAGGGCCGCGAGTGGCTGACCCGCCTGAGCAAGGTGGATTAAATGCTGCTGGCAAGTCTGTTGGGTTTATTGATGGGCCTGGTCATGGGCCTGACCGGCGCGGGCGGTGGCATCCTCGGGGTGCCGGCCTTGGTGTTGGGGCTTGGCCTGACCATGACCCAGGCGGCGCCGGTGTCGTTGCTCGCCGTGGGTGCAGCGGCGGCGGTCGGTGCCATTGACGGGTTGCGCCATGGCCTGGTGCGCTACCGCGCCGCATTATTGATCGCCTTGCTCGGTGCACTGTTCTCGCCGCTGGGCGTATTTATTGCGCACCAGTTGCCCGAGCACTTGCTGATGGGCCTGTTCAGCGCCTTGATGGTGCTGGTGGCCTGGCGCATGTTGCAACGCGAAAAGGTCGAGGCCGGGCCCAGCGACCATGGCGCCGCGTCCTGGGGCCAGAAAAACTGCATGCTCAACCAGCAGACCGGGCGCCTGGCCTGGACCGCCAAATGCAGCGCCACGTTGGCGGCGCTAGGCGCAGTGACCGGCGCGGTGTCGGGTTTGCTCGGTGTGGGCGGCGGCTTCCTGATCGTGCCGGCCTTCAAGCAACTGACCGATGTGCAGATGCGCGGGATTGTCGCCACCTCGCTGATGGTGATCAGCCTGATATCGCTGATCGGCGTGGCCGGGTCGCTGCAGGCCGGTGTGAGCATCGAGCCGATGGGCTGGGTGTTTATCGGCGCGAGTATTGTCGGCATGTTGGCCGGTCGGCGTTTGTGTTCGGTGATCCCGGCGCGGGCGTTGCAGGTGGGGTTTGCCAGCTTGTGTGGGGTGGTGGCTGCGGGGATGTTGGTCAAGGCTGCGCTTTGATCCGAATGTGCAATACATTCCAACTGTGGGAGCTGGGTTGCCTGCGATAGCGGCTTGTTGGTGGTGTACATATCCGTTATTTGGGTGATGGCGACTTAGGGTTCCGCCCTGACGGCGGGTCACTTTTGTAAAGACACAAAAGTAACCAAAAAGTCTTCGCCCCAACACTCGGTGCCTCGCTGTGGCTCGGCATGCCCGCAATCCGACACTGATTTGGGGGGCCGCCGCCACGCGCCATCCATGGCGCGGGGCGGCTAAACCGGCATCCCTGCCGGTTTACCCCCCAAATCACTGTCGAATCGCGGCCATCGTGTTTGACGGGGCGATTTCAGATCAAGATCAAAAGCGCAGATCAAAAGACCGCTGACTTCGTCATCGAAAAGGATGTAAGGGCCAGAGCAACAGCAAAAGCAACAGCAGAGCCATACTCGGTCAACTGTGGGAGCTGGCTTGCCTGCGATGGCATCAACTCGGTGTACCTGACACACCGAGGTGTCTGTATCGCAGGCAAGCCAGCTCCCACAGAAAAGCAGCTCTTCAGTGTATGCAAATCCGCTTAAGGTTGGATGCGGTCAACTGTGGGAGCGGGCTTGCTCGCGAATGCGGTGGGTCAGTCAATTTATCTGTCACTGATACACCGCATTCG